>JBIIRE010000039.1:0-13186 GCA_044341655.1 Ilumatobacteraceae bacterium
CAACTGATTGCGAATGAACTGAGAGAACTTTGTACGCCCGGTTGATTTGAGGTGCACGCCATCATCATCAAACCACCGCGAATGTACGGTTCCACTGCTACGGGCGTTCCAGTCGAAGATAACCACGCGTGGATTGCCGGCGGCGCGTTCCTGCAGCATTGCATTCATCTCGGCATATTTTTCAGCACCACGAGTTGACATATTGACGAAGATGATTCTTCGCACGCCTTTTTCGGTGAGAAGACCAATTACTTGATCCACCTCCGCGCCGTAAGTTGTGGAACTGTCGTTATACCCAAGGGCCACCACGGCAGCTGCTGGAGCAGGTTCGTCTGCTATCACCTCAAGACCGTCACGCTGGTCGGGATAGAACCATGGCTGGCAACTTCCGATCATGCAGCGGTAAGTGAGCGCTTGGAAGTTTGAGTCAGGATATGCGGACTCCACGATGGTCTGAAATTCTTCGCCCAGGTATGTGCTCGACAATACGGAGTCTCCGACGAATAGAACTTCACCAACTTCTGGATCGGTGTAATCCTTTGGTAAGACCGCTGTCACTCCGAACCATGGTGCGTAAAGATCCAGATCGCCTCGGAATTGCCACGCACTTCGGGTTATCACACCTTCAGTGCCGGTGATCGTTACGTCAATTGTGTAACCGCCAATGTTGCTCAAAGCATCAGGAGGGGATTCATGGCGGGTATTTATTGATGTGATTGTTCCAACCGATGGGTAGAGGTCCTGGAGCTCGTCTTGGGTGAATGTTCGAGCCCAGACGTAATACGGATTCTCTTCAATGTTGTCACCAAGATCGTCACGCGTGCCGAAGGTTGGTCCAGTTGTTCGACCACCGTTTGATGATGTGAATTCGGTGCGCATAATTCCCCCAGCAGGGTTGCGAACCACCACAGCTCCCACCTGTTTGCCCTTCACGGTCGTTGAACCCGTATCGCGAACTGCTTGGGTGCTTTCGGGGTATTCAAGCGTGATCGAATAGGGGTCATTGGCACTCGACCGCCGCGCGGCACCCATGTACACCTGGCAGTTCTGAGTGTCGCAGGTCTTGGCATATGAATACCGATTGTCGGCGATTGCGTAGCTACGTGCCGCTACGGATTGGGCACGTAAAGCGTGCATCCCTTTGCCATCTCCGAGTCCTCCCCAGTAGGCAGGGGACTCACGCGGCACGACACCCTGCACGTAAAGATCTATGGGCAGGGTGTTCACCGTGCGATTTTCGCCAGTCGTTCCATTCGCGGCTTCGATCATGCCTCGGTAATAGACAACCTGACCAGCGCCGCCGTTATCGCGCGGGTCGCAAACACCGATGAGATCGCGCGGCACACTGGCATTTGGATCTGTCCATTTAGGGGTTGTGATACTGACCTTTGGATATTTGCCATTGGCTAGACCGCCCGGTGCGAAATTGGCTGCAAGCAGTTGGAAGTCAGCATCTCCAGCAAGGTTCGTGTAACTGGTGGTGCATTTTTTGACCTTAGAACCCCAGATTTCCCAGACGTTTGTCCGTCCCGTTTTTTCGCGCACAATGATTGTGCTCCAGGTCTGTGGGTTGTTGAGTCCAGCCACACTCAGTTTGCCGGTGTCGGAGACCACTGCTGTTTGCAATCGATCTTTGTCGGAAGCGTCGTAATCTTCGAACAACCGCACCGACATCAGACCCCACGGCAAAACAGGATCATCTGACGGTGACAGCCGACTGAGGGTGTTTACTCCGTTGCGGTAATAGAAATTGAGAATCTGACGCCAGGTCTTGCCCTGGTAAAGAGCCCAACCAAGCGAGCCATACTGGCTCATCCCACGACCATGGCCATTGCCACGCCCGTCAATTATGAAACCTGCTGGAGCCACGCCGTCGGCGTTCGTGGGCGTTGGGGGCGGCACGACAAACGCAGTTGCAAGAACTGCGATCAAAGCGACGATGCGACTCACAATGAGCGGCCGCACGCGCATCGGCGAGGGTGCAATGAACATGGGCAAGTAGAGCCTAGAACGACTCATTCCTTGGTTATCGGCAGCCGCCAGGAAAACTTAAGTAATTACTCGAATCAGTCAAAGATCTCTGGATCTGTGGCACAGATCTCCTGCCACAGTGGCTGGAAACTGAACCAACCTGCAATCGAATAGCCAATGTTTTGACGCGTGTACTCGGCATATTCGCGCCGGATCAACTTCGGTGTTCCAGCAGCTTCGGCCATTAACTGTGCTTGGCAACTGCGCTCCATCGTTATGAACCAGAACGCCGCTTCGTCCACTGTTTCACCAACCGTGAATAGTCCATGGTTTTGGTGGATGGCTGCTTTGCCAGTTGTGAACTTCGACGCAAGTTCTTTGCCGGCATCCACATCGAGAACAACTGCACCGCCTTGTTCTGCGATGACGGTGTGATCTTCGAAAAAGATGCAGGCATCTTGTGTGATTGGATCAAGTGGCCGACCAAGCGAACTCCACGCTTTTCCGTAAACAGAGTGTGCGTGCGCTGCGGCAACAACTTCGGGGCGTGCTTGGTGTACGGCGGCATGGATTACAAACGCTGCTTGATTTACTGGGGAGCTGCCATAGACAACTTCACCTGCATGATTAACAAGAATTAGATCGCTTGATCGAATATGACGAAAACTCTTTCCAAACGGGTTCACCCAAAAATGATCCGGATACTCGGGATCGCGAACGGTGATGTGCCCTGCTACACCTTCACCAAAGCCGAGTCGACCAAAGATGCGCAAAGCGCCAGCTAGTTTCGCCTTGCGGTGGGTGCGTTCCTCTTCGATAGTGGCCGCTGGGACAGGAAGGTCAAACCCAACCTGCTTTGGTGTCAAAGGGACACCGTCAATGATTCGGTCCTGTGTATTCGTCATGGACTGATTCTAAGACGCATTTAGTGAGGTGTGAGGCGGTGCTTTAGCCTTGACCCCTATGGCAGAAGAGATCATCCGCACCGACTCAGGCATTGAAGTGAAGCCCCTTTATGACCGCGATTCGCTCGCTGGCTGGGATGCCGCGGAGAAGCTTGGTGCTCCTGGAAAACCGCCCTACACACGAGGCGTTTACCCAACTATGTACCGTGGCAAGCTCTGGACGATGCGCCAGTACGCCGGCTTTGGAACGGCTGAGTCGACCAATGAGCGCTTTAAGTTTCTCCTTCAAGCTGGCCAAACGGGATTGTCATGTGCCTTTGACCTTCCCACGCAGATGGGCTACGACTCGGACCATCCTCGTGCCGAAGGCGAAGTCGGAAAGGTCGGAGTTGCCATTGACTCAATGGCGGACATGCGTCTGCTGTTGAAAGACCTTCCACTGGACAAAGTCTCAACTTCGATGACCATCAACTCAACTGCAGCGATCTTGTTGTTGATGTACGAGTTGGTCGCAGAAGAGCAAGGTGTTCCTGCGTCAGAGATCAGTGGCACTATCCAAAACGACCTCTTGAAGGAATACATCGCCCGCGGCACCTATGTGTATCCGCCACGGCCGTCAATGCGCATCATCACTGACATTTTTGAGTACTGCTCAAAGAATGTGCCGAAGTGGAACACGATTTCAATTTCTGGCTATCACATCCGCGAAGCGGGCTCTACGGCTGTACAGGAAATCGCGTTCACACTTGCTAATGCAATCGCATACGTACAAGCAGCAGTTGACTCAGGAATGGATGTCGATGATTTCGCTCCACGCCTGTCGTTCTTTTGGAACGGCCATAACAACTTCTTTGAAGAAGTCGCTAAATTCCGAGCAAGCCGCCGCATGTGGCACAAGATCATGACGGAACGCTTCGGCGCGAAGAAAGAAGCTTCAAAACTATTGCGCTTCCACACTCAAACTGGTGGTTCGACCCTGACTGCGCAGCAGCCACTTAACAATGTTGTGCGAGTTGCAGTTCAGTCGTTGGCCTCTGTAATGGGTGGCACTCAGAGTTTGCATACCAATGGCTTTGATGAGGCTCTTGGATTACCAACCGAAGACGCCGCCCGCATCGCATTACGTACACAGCAGATCATTGGCTACGAAAGTGGTGTAGCCGACACCCCAGACCCACTTGCAGGGTCTTATTTCGTTGAGGCGCTCACTGATGAAGTCGAGCGCCTCGCATGGGAGTACATCAGCCGCATTGATGAAATGGGTGGTGCTGTTGCAGCAATCGAAACTGGCTTCCAGATGGATGAGATTGAACAAGCTGCTTATGAATACACGAAGTCAATTGATGATGATGAGCGTGTGATCATCGGCGTCAACAAGTTCACCGTTGACAACGAGCCCGAGCCGAACGTCTTCCCAATTGATCCAAGCCTTGGCATCAATCAGGTGAAACGCTTGAAGGAATACAAGGCGAATCGTGATCAAGCCCGTGTGGCAGCACGCCTCCAAGATGTGCAGTCAGCGGCCCGTGGAAGCGACAACCTTTTGATTCCAATGAAGGAAGCACTTCGCGCTGACGCAACCCTGGGCGAGATCAGCGATGCACTCCGTGAAGTGTTTGGAACTTTCGTTCCAGGACGCTGACCCCTTCAGCCAATGTGATTGACCCGAAGTTCGGGTCGTGCGGGAGCCTCAGGCGCACCGGTTGGCCAGCCAACGTAGATGTGGCCAATGATTGCTGTGCCGGGATCAAAGCCACAGAAATCAGCAACTGCTTTCTGTGCAGGTGGTGGACACGATCCCCAATAGGTGGCGAGCCCACGGGCAGTAGCCGCAAGTAAAAGCGTCTGGATACCTGCTGCAACCGCGTCACGGTTTTCGTCTGTTCGTAGTTGATCTTCCCCCTGAGCGGAACCAACAACGATGAGCGAAGGGGAGCGCAGAAACTTGGTGCGTGCTTTAGCAACAGCGTCCGCATCTTTGCCGGCTGTTGCGAGTGCATCGGCAACGGTATTGCCGTAGGTGCCGCGAGCCTCACCTTTCACATGGGCGAACCTCCATGGCCAGGTCCGCTTGTGGTTCGGTGCCCACATAGCTAAATCGCAAATCTCTTCGATTAAAGAGTCGGGCACTGAGCGGCTCTTGTCAACTAACAGCGATGTCCGACGTGACTTGACCAGACGATCAAACTCGGAGTGATTTTCAGACATCAGTTCTTGTGCAGGGCAGCGTTTAATCCGCCCCAGTTGCCCGTGCGTTGGACGGCTTCTACGGTGCCTGACTTCGAGTTGCGACGGAAAAGTAGACCATTGACTCCGGACAGTTCGCGTGCTTTCACCCATGATCCGTCTGGCACCTGCAACATTGATCCCGCGGTGATGTACAAGCCTGCTTCAACGATGCATTCATCGCCGAGGCTAATTCCGATGCCACTATTGGCGCCGAGCAGACAACGCTCGCCGATGGTGATCATTTCTTTGCCGCCGCCCGAAAGAGTTCCCATGATGGATGCACCACCACCGATGTCACTTCCATCGCCGACGATTACACCTGCGGAAATGCGACCTTCAACCATCGACGCACCGAGTGTGCCGGCGTTGAAGTTGCAGAACCCTTCGTGCATCACCGTTGTGCCTGGGGCTAGATGAGCACCAAGACGCACACGGTCAGCATCGGCAATACGAACACCACTTGGAACCACGTAATCGGTCATTCGTGGGAATTTGTCAACACCATGCACGGTGAGTGTGTCACCGTGAACCTTTGCGTTCCATCGCACGTCCTCAAGTGAGTCGAGCGCAACTGGGCCGTAGTTGGTCCACGCAACGTTTGCTAAAAGGCCAAATGCTCCGTCAAGATTCAGACTGCGTGGGCGGGCGTATCGGTGGGAAAGCAAATGCAAGCGTAGGTACACGTCGCTTGCATCCTTTGGCGCGGCGCTGACATTGATCACCATGCGCACGGGTACAAGCTGGACTCCACGACGACCGTCGAATCTGGCGCCAGCATCGACGCTTGGTGCGTCGTCAGGTACGGTCTCGCCCCAACCAAGGGAGTGGAACCAGGTATCTAGAACCGTGCCATCGGCGGCGATGCTGGCAAGCCCTTGACCCCAAGCCGATTCCGTTTTCTGGTCTTGGCTCATCGGTCGAAAACCTCCGGTCGCAGTGTGGGGAACAGGATTACATCTTTGATGGTTGAGACACCCGCAAGCAACATGGTCACACGGTCCATGCCGATTCCAAGACCACCAGTTGGTGGCATGCCGTACTCGAGTGAGCGCAGGTAATCCTCATCTACAGTGCCGGCTTCGAGTGACCCAGCTTCCTTAGCACGCTGCTCATCTTCGAATCGTTCGCGTTGCTCCACGGGATCGTTTAGCTCGCTGTAGCCGTTGGCGAGTTCGCGGGCACCGACAAAGAGCTCAAAGCGCTCAGTCAAGTAAGGGTCGTCACGGTCTGTGCGTGCCAGTGGAGAAATTTCAACTGGATGCCCCGTGACAAATGTGGGATGACGCAACGAAGCCTCAGCAGTTTCCTCAAACAGTGCCTCAATGATTTTCCCAGAGCCCCAATGTTTCTCCACTTTCACGCCGTGCTTTTCAGCCAACGCGGCAAGCTCTTCGCGTGGTTGTGACGGATGCACAGTTGTTCCGATGGCTTCAGCAACAAGATCAATCATTCGTGCCCGGCGCCAGGGCTTTGCTAGATCTACTTCTTCATCATCGATTTTGACCACGGTGGTCCCGAGTGCATCTTTGGCAGCCGTGACAATCAACTCTTCGGCAAGCGCCATCACGTCTGTGTAGTCGGCAAAAGCTTGGTACGACTCCATCATTGTGAATTCGGGGTTGTGTCGCGTTGAAATTCCTTCGTTGCGGAACACACGACCAATCTCATACACGCGTTCCATGCCACCGACTATGAGTCGCTTTAGATGCAGTTCTAGTGCGATACGCAAAAACAGTTGCATATCAAGGGTGTTGTGGTGCGTGAGAAATGGTCGCGCATGAGCCCCGCCAGCTTCGATGTGCAGTACTGGTGTTTCGACCTCTACGTAGTCATGGCGGGCAAGGGTTGAGCGAAAGCTGGAGATAATTGAATGGCGAATACGGAAGGCATCGCGTGCTTCGGCGTTAACAATCAGATCTGCATAGCGCTGGCGGTAGCGCGTGTCGGTGTCGGTGAGGCCGTGCCATTTGTCAGGCAATGGCCTCACAGCTTTGGCCAACAATTCGAGTCCATCCACCTTGACTGAGAGTTCACCCTTGCGAGTGGTCATCACTGTGCCGGTGACTCCAACCCAATCTCCAAGATCAAGCGAGTCAATGAAGTCAAAAAGCTCATCACCCGTCACAGCTTTGGAGACGAACAACTGAATTTCAGTGTCGCGGTCGCGCATTGTGGCGAATATGAGTTTTCCTTGGATGCGCTTTAACAGGATGCGACCAGCGACTTGGACACGGGTGTCGGTTTCGGTACCCGCTTCAAGACCGCCGAATTCGGAGCGGATCTGGGTCAGCGTATGGGAACGATCAAACCGGTATGGGTAGGGATTGCCCCCAGCACTGCGCATCGATTCAATCTGTGCGAGTCGTCGTGCTTTTTCGGCACCAAGACCGCTACCAGAACCCGTTTCGACCGCTTCATTCTCATCATTCATGACCTATGAACGGTAGCCTCAGACTCGGTGTCTAATCGTCTTGTAATCATCGGCGGTGGGCCCGCGGGTAATGCCGCGGCAACCTACGCCGCACGCCGTGGCGTTGAAGTAGTACTCATTGAGCGCGATGTGATCGGTGGCGCTGCTCATCTCTGGGACTGTGTTCCGTCCAAGTCAATGATTGCAACGGGGGCAGCCATGAGCTTCACCCGATCAATGCAGGAAATGGGGTTGGAGAGCCGATCAGCCGAGGTCGATGTCGAGGCGTTGACCGCACGTGTCGACGGCATTACGGATCGTCTGCAGGGCAACATCACCAATCTGCTGGAGAGCCAGGGTGTACGACTTATCAAGGGTTCGGCACGGATGAAAAGTGCGCACGAAGTTGAGGTTCAGAGCGCCTCTGGCAGTGAAGTCATCCACGCAGATTTCGTCTTGGTATCTACAGGCTCCCGCCCGCGCATTCCAGAGTGGGTGCGACCTGATGGCGATCGGATTCTTACGACCCGTGATTGCTACCCGCCGAAGGTTTTTCCAGAGAGCATCACCGTCATTGGTTCGGGAGTCACAGGTGTTGAGTTCGCCCACATGTTTGCTTCATTTGGTTCAAAGGTCACGCTCGTGGTCAGCCGCCAGCAGGTCTTGCCAAGCAAGGATCCAGAGGTGGCAGCGGTGCTTGAAGAAGATTTCTTGCGTCGTGGTGTGCGCCTTTTGAAAGGTGCGCGTGCCCAATCAATTGAGAATGTTGGCGACAAAGTTGTGGTGAAGTGCGACGATGGACGCCAGGTTGAGACCACCCATGCCGTCTTAGCAATTGGTTCCGTACCAAACACCGAAGGGCTCGGGCTCGAGGAAATCGGTGTAGTGATGAAAGACGGCTACATCCAGATCAACCGCCATTGCCAAAGCAACATCGAGCACATCTATGCCGCCGGAGACGTGAGCGGCAAGCTTCCACTGTCTTCAGTGGCATCGATGCAAGGGCGCAAGGTTGCCGAACAAGTAATCGGTGGACCAAAGGGTCCGCATCGTCACCTTGACTACGACAAAGCCGCTTCAGCGATATTCACAGAGCCAGAAATTGCCGACGTTGGGCTGGCTGAAGCAGAGGCGTTTGCTTCAGGGCGCAAGATCCGTGTGACGAAGGTTCCGTTTTCGTCTACCGCCAAAGCATTGATAAACAATGACCCGCGCGGGTTCGTGAAGATCATCAGCGACCCGGCAACGGGTGTGGTGCTTGGAGGCTCAATAGTCGGCCAGCATGCCGCGGAACTGATCAGCGTCATTGCACTTGCTGTCACCGCGAACTTGAAGGTGAGCGACCTCGAAGAGAGTTTGTTCGTTCACCCCGCGCTCGCTGAAGCGCTCGCTGAAGCCGCTGAATAGCCGTAGTTCACACGGCAATCCGAACATCAAAAGTGGTCTAAGTTCACTGTGCTCGTAACAAGCTTGAAAGGTATCCACCCATGGGATTCACAATTAACAAAAGAAGCGGTACGTAGTCAGCTCAGTTCTTGCTGCTGGGATTTTTGTTGCAGGTGGGTCGTTGGCCATTGCAACTGGTATTGGTAGCTCGACTGGCACGACGGTGACTGTGTGCGCTGACAACACAACAGGTGCCCTTCACTATCTTGCTTCTGGCACCTGTGATGCCGGAGAAACATCCTTGGTGCTTGGAAAGGAAGGCCCACGCGGGCCTCGTGGGCAACAGGGACTCACTGGACCTGCTGGCCCAACGGGTGACTCGGGTGCTACCGGTGCACCCGGGGCAACGGGCGCTACTGGAGCTACCGGCGCAACAGGTGCGCGTGGGCCCCGTGGCGCTACTGGTGCAACTGGTGCTGCTGGACCGCGTGGTTCGAGAGGACCCGCCGGACCTGCTGGTGCTGACGGTGCAGATGGTGCTGACGGCGCGGATGGCGCGGATGGTGCTGACGGCGCGGATGGCGCGGATGGTGCAGATGGTGCTGACGGCGCGGATGGTGCGGACGGTGCGCCTGGCTCGAATGCAACTATCGCATGTGATAACGACGGCACTGCAGGAACCGTAACGAGCATCACGCTGGATGGTACGGGTGCGATTGTTGCAGTTGTCTGCACTCCCAACTGAGTTGGGTATTGCCGATTAGGCGATTACAACCACCACATCGCCAGAGCCCACGGTGTCACCTTCGGAAACTTTGATCTCCTTGATGGTGCCACTCTTGTCGGCAGCAATCTGATTCTCCATCTTCATTGCTTCGAGAACCACAACTGATTGTCCGGCTTCGACTTCTTGGCCAACTTCGACAAGAACCTTCACGATGGTGCCTTGCATTGGCACAGCAACCTGACCACTGCCGCCTCCAGCGCCACCACCAGAAGAGCCCCCTGAGCGAGCTGGCTTCTTGGCTTTGCTTGCAGGAGCGGCGGCTACGCCAGCGCTCTCTGGCACCCACATCTTGACGCCAAAGCGCTTGCCATTTACTTCCACCGTGGTGTTGCGCTCGATTAGTTCGTTGCCTTCGGCATCAGCTGCTTGAGTGGGTGCTGAGTCAACACCGGACAAATCAAGTTGCTCAACCCACTTGGTTGAGTGCTTCACGGCTTGAAAATCTGGATGCTTCAAAATTGCAAGGTCAGCGGGGATTGTGGTTGCAACACCTTCCACAACCATTTCTTCAAGAGCACGAATGGTACGCGCAATCGCAGTCTCACGATCTTTGCCCCACACGATTAACTTGCCGACGAGGTTGTCGTAGTACTGGCTAACCGTGTCTCCACTTTCGTAACCACCGTCGAATCGCACACCGAAACCGTCAGGAACTACAAGTTTGGTGATCGTGCCGGGGGAGGGAAGGAACTTTCCACCTGCTGGATTCTCCGCATTGATTCGAATTTCAATAGCAGCGCCACGACGCACTGCGTCGACTTCGGCCTGGGTCATCGGTAACTTCTCGCCAGCCGCTACCCGGATCTGCCATTCGACGAGATCAATTCCCGTGATGACTTCGGTGACGGGGTGCTCAACCTGGAGGCGCGTGTTCATCTCAAGGAAGAAGAACTCGCCATCTTGATAGATGAACTCAACGGTGCCCGCGTTGTAGTAGCCAACAGCTTTGGCTGCTTTCACCGCTGCTTCGCCCATTGCCTTTTCAACACCATCTGGCAAACCTGGCGCTGGTGCTTCTTCAATCAGCTTTTGGTGGCGGCGCTGCGCGGAGCAGTCGCGCAGTGAAACCCACACCACGTTGCCGTGCTTGTCGCCGACAAGTTGAACTTCGATGTGGCGTGGCCAGGTGAGGTAGCGCTCAAGGTAAATCTCGTCGCGACCAAAGAATGCTTTGGATTCACGCTGAGCGGATTCCATTGCTTCTTTCACTTCTTCGGCGCTGTTCACAACCTTCATGCCGCGACCACCACCGCCGTAGGCGGCCTTGATGGCGATCGGCCAACCATTCTGTTTGCCGAACTCGGTGATCTCCTTCGCACTCGTTACGAATTCCGTGGTGCCTGGAACAATCGGCGCACCACCACGAAGCGCAGCTTTGCGGCTCGAAACCTTGTCGCCCATTTCGTCGATGGCAGCTGGGGGTGGGCCGATGAACTCAACACCCATCTCGGTAATGGCGCGGGCGAAGTCGGCATTCTCAGAGAAAAATCCGTAGCCAGGGTGCACGCCATCGGCACCACTCTTTTTGATGACATCGAGAATCGCTTCGGTGTTCAGGTAACTCTCGGCAGCGGTTTGGCCGCCAAGTGCATACGCTTCGTCGGCAAGGCGGACATGAAGCGCGTTGCGGTCCAGCTCTGAATAGACCGCAACAGTGGCAATTCCCATCTCTCGGGCAGCCCTGATTACTCGGACTGCGATTTCTCCACGGTTGGCGATGAGGATTTTCTTGAGCACGAGTGTCTATGTTTATGGAATGGACCTACCTGACGCCACCCCAGAGGCGTTAAGGGCCCCAAAAAATATGGAATGGCCCGCAAGCTGGACCGTGAGACATGTGGCTGAAACTGGCAGTACGAACCTTGACCTGGTCAGATACTGCTCGGTAGGTGCGGCTACGTGGCCTGATAAGAGCATTTTGGTGGCCGATCACCAAACCGCAGGCCGAGGTCGACTCGATCGCACCTGGGATGCCACTGCTGGTGCCAATTTGCTGGCTTCGGTGTTATTTCGGGAGCCAAAAGGACACCTTCACCAGCTCACGCAGCGAATCGGATTGGCGATTGCCCTTGCGGCACGAGAACTAACGGTTCGCAGCCCACTTGAGCAGATCACTTTGAAGTGGCCAAACGATGTCTTGTATGCGGGCCGCAAGGTTGCAGGAGTGTTGGCCCAGGCTTGTCTTGATGCCAACAACACTCTGATCGGAGTTGTGGTTGGTTTTGGTGTCAATGTTCGTTGGTGCCCAGAAGATGCTGCTCGCCTAGGAGACGATGTCACTCCCCACGAATTACTACATCGAATCTTGATTGAGTACGACACACTCGCGGCGCTTTCAGACGAAGCATTTCACGAGTTGTACAAAGCGAATCTGTCAACACTCGGTTCACGTGTGCGGGTTGACCTGCCAACGGGGGAGTCCGTCACTGGTACTGCCGTAGATGTGGCACCCGATGGTGAACTGAAAATAGTTGACGCTTGTGCTCTAACCCATCTGATTAGTGCTGGTGATGTGGTGCATCTCCGCGTGGTTAATTAGAGCCAAGTAATTCGTGTGACACCACTCAACTAAAGGTTGGAACTACCGTGAACTCGTGCGTTTACAACGTCGTTCCGTTTGGCCAGTGGCGTTGGTGGTGTTCGTATTCACTTCGCTGTCAGTGGCTCTCGGGGCAGTAACTGCGGTCAACCACAAGATTGATTCGGTCAATGTTGTGCCAGAGCTCGCCACGGCACTTTCGCCGCCAACGGCTGGAATTGTCAATTACTTGATGGTGGGCTCGGACTCACGCAGTGGGTTTGCGAGTCCGGCAGATGATCCATTTGCAGTTGGGTCAGAGGACCTCGGATTGGGGCAGCGCAGTGACACGATGATTGTCTTGCGATACGACTCCGGATCTGGATCGATTGCACTGCTCTCGATCCCACGCGATTTGTACGTGTCGATTTCAGGAGCTGGGAAAGACGACCGAATCAACTCGGCTTTCTCTCGTGGGCCAGATGTGCTTGTAAAGACTGTGCAAACTGCGCTCGGCATACCGATTCATCACTATCTCGAAGTGAGCTTGCTTGGCTTTAAGCAAGTAGTGGATGCAATCAAAGGTGTGGAGATTTGCGTGCCCCATTCTGCGCGTGACCAGAAGATCGGGCTCATACTTCTTTACCCTGGCTGTTATCGGATGGATGGGGCATTGGCACTTGCTTACTCACGCAGTCGCTATTACGAAGAAAAGATTGATGGCGAGTGGGTTATCGATGGCACCTCAGACATTGGTCGCTCTACGCGCCAGCGTGCATTCATAGTTGCGATGATCAAACAGACCGCCAAATATGCAGCAGCACATCCATTTGAGACCAGTGATCTGATCGGCAGTCTTGCTGAAGCTGTTCGGGTGGATCCAAACCTTGACCTAATGACATTTGCGCGCCGCATGCGCAAAGTCGCCGATGGCGTGTCGGAATCTTTTCAGTTGCCCGTTGAAAACGCGCGGATCGACG
>JBIIRE010000136.1:0-4071 GCA_044341655.1 Ilumatobacteraceae bacterium
CGATAGCGACAACCAAGATCCCCTGTAAAACCTCGTTGTCAACATTTTTGAAGACAAATACTGAGATGCCAATAGTGATCGTCAATCCACCTGCAACCAAAAGTTCAATCCACATATTCAACGAGCCGAGCACAAAGAGCGCCACCCCTATGGAGAGGGTCACTGCAAGACCACCAACAGAACCACGCTCGCCAACCCACTGCGGTGCTGTAATCAAAAGGGTGTAGGCCCCAACGACACGAAATGCGAGTGGCCACTGCAGGTTGAGCGTTCCAATTAGCACCAAAACCGCAGCAGCAACCATGACTGGCAATGCACCTGGCGGACCATCCCACTCCAACAGCGCTGCTGCACTGCCCCCTGTAACTAATAGAGATGGAATCAGCACGGCAGTTGCAGAGAACTGAGTTGTTCTGAGCCTGATGACTCCCCATATTGCTGAAGCTGATGCCGGGATGATCGCCACAACCTCTCCCGAAAGCTCAAGTTGCTCTCTCAACAGCACACCGGTTGCAATGGCGCATGAAAGTACCGCCAGTAATTCTGTGACTTCACCAAGACGTGCCACCCAACCTTGCACGCGTTGCAGACGCCAAGCAAGAGCGGCAAAAACAAATGCCGCTAAATACAGTGCGGCAATCACGGCCATTGTTGAAGCATCGCTGAAGATCACTACGACAAGGCGAACCACTCCAACGGTCACAATCAAAGCCGCGAGATAGTAAAGAAGTTCCCGTACATCGAACGAGAAACGTGGTGCTTTGAGGATTCGTTTGGAGTCTTCGGGTGCGAGGCGATTTTCAGACACCAATTCTTCAAGTACTTCAGGCAAAGATGAACGACGCATAAACAATGCTTATCACCCACTTGTGACCGACATCTCTACCTCATTTGTGTATATGGTGAACAAGTGCCGAGGTATTTCGAGTTTCGAACGGGTCGAATGCGACCCCATTGGCGTGGTCGACTCCACACTTACGCGGCATTTGCAACTATTCCTCTAGGCATCTGGCTCATCCTCAGCGCTAATGGCGTTGCGGACCGAATTGCAGTTGGCCTGTATGCCCTTGCGTTGCACGGGGTTTTTGCGATCTCATCTTCATATCACCGTTTGACAAAGACGGAGGAGTCGCAGGCGTTCATGCGCAAGTTGGATCACTCGATGATCTATGTACTGATTGCGGGCACATACACCCCGATGTGCGTTATCGGTCTTCGCGAAGACAATGGACCCTTATACATGTGGATCGTGTGGTCTGCCAGTGCTATCGGCATCTTGCTGACGGTGTTTGGCAAGATGTTTAGAACCGCAATGGGGATGTACATCGCAATTGGTTGGATTGCTGTCTGGATCATTCCCCACATCCACGGTGTAGTTGGGTGGTGGCCAGTGCTGTTATACCTAGCAGGTGGTGCGGTCTACACAACCGGTGCAATCTTGTTCTTTACGAAGCGTCCGCGCTTGGCGCCCGATCATTTTGGTTTCCATGAGCTTTGGCACGTGAATACGGTTGTTGCTGCAGCACTTCACTTCGGGGCCACGATGCTTGTGGTTGAAAAAATGAGCTAGAGATGATCGGCGAGACCGGACTCTAGATACGCACGGAAAGCGTTCACCACTTTCTCATCTCGTTCGTAAGTGAGTTTTGTACGAAGTTTGTCCACTGATACCCAGCGCACTTCATCAACCTCGTTTGAGAGTTCCTCGTGACCAGCAAGCACGGTCATCGCCCAGTAACGAACACGTTTATCACGACTCTTCCGGTCAAGGTAACTGACACGAGCAATCTCATGCCCGAGTTGGCACAGATAACCGGTTTCTTCATAAACCTCACGCAGCGCACAATCTTCATCCGATTCATCCATCGAATCTTTCTTGCCTTTTGGAAACGTCCAGTCGTCGTATCCCTCACCAGGACGATGAACCAACAAGACCTCAACATTCCCGCGCACGGTTTTGCGCCATACCACCCCACCGGCGGCTCTAACTCGACTATCTGCCACGCATCTTTAGTACCACAACCACGGACACTTTTACTTGTTCATCCAACAACTAGTCGCTGGCCGCCTCTGGCTCATTAGGGGGACGTCGCGAGTACTTCGACCAATCAATCTGAGTCAACAAAATGACGCCACCAACCAACACAACCTCAAGTGCAATTGCCCACGGGCTAGCGAAGCCTTCTTTCATGATGTCGCCAACTCCAGTTTCTCTCAGCGCAGAAGCGCCGCCAACCCACAACGAATAACTCACCAATCGGCCACACATGAACGCCAGCATCAACGGTGGGAGCGGAATCATCAGGAGCCCTGCGGCCTCAAACAACTGTGCCGATGGCAAAGGAGACACGAGAAACAGCCCAAGTAACAAATAGGTCCGCCCCTTGCCTCGTTCAACTAACACTTCTCGTGCTGACCGAAGGTTGTTAATGGTCTTTGCTGGTAATCGATTGCGCAACCTGCGAAAAGCGTGCGCAAGTATGAATCGACCAGAGGCCGCCGAGATTGCGCCCAAAATGACTAGTGGAACCGGATGTAAGTCCGACTGAAAACGAAACAACACGAGGATTGTCCAGGTTGGCGGTGCAAATGCAGGCACAACATTGCAACCAAATACAACCAGCACAAGCCATAGGTAGTTGACCACTAGTGACTACGCCTTCGGTTTCGCAGTAACTGGCTGCAATGCCGTGAGCATGATCTCAACGTCTTCGCTATAGGTAACACTTCCAATTGGAGTGTCGCGTTCAGCCGAGATCTGTTTCTCGTATCGAACGATGAGTCCATCAGATTGGCGAAACCAATAATCAATACGTGCAGTCCCCACAGCTGATCCCACTAGATCTTGGTTAATGCCAATGTGGATCACTTCAACTTCCTCGCCACCAACCAATAGTGACTCAATTCCTTCAACGGTTGTGGTCCTATTTGTCTGTGCATCAACATCTCGACAGATCGCTTCCCAGAAATCACCTTTCACCACTGCTGAAGGAACAAGCAAAGCGCGGTCATCACATTTGTAGGTCCGGGTCTCGCGCACGCGGAAAAACTCATGCTGCTCAGTTGTTTGGACTTCAAACAGTCCACGTTCTTCGAGGCAAAGGCTCAACTGGTCCCAGCGAGTGGACATCGCATCCCAGAGATAATCGACCCCACATTTGGTCCACCGCACAGTGATCGGCGTGATTTCGGTGTAATCGTTGCGAGTGGAGATGCGTCCCTTTACGGCTTCAAATCCAATCGTGTCGTATAGATACACACCTTCAGCGAGAAGGCCTTGATCCACAGTTGAGTTCGGTAAGGTCGTGCGATTTTCAAATTCATCAATGACTGAATCAATATCAACCGGATCTGGGGATTTAAACAGCCACGCACGAAACACCAATGCGCCGCCAATGAGTCCAACAAGACTAAGTGCGACTCCGATCCAGAGTTTACGACGCAACACGATTTACAAAATCAAACACCATCGCATCGGACTGCTGTGCGCACTCGAGTGGTGAGAACATCATGAATACATGAATAGTGCCATCAAATCGTTTCGCAGTGACATCAACACCTGCTTTACGAAGGGCATCGGCATAAAGCTCGCCTTCATCGCGTAATGGGTCAAACTCAGCCGTCAAAAGAAGAGCTGGCGATAGGTCATCAAGGCGTTCTGCAAGTAACGGCGACACTCTTACATCTTCAGGCGTAGCACCCGACTGAGCGTAGAAATGAAAAAATACCCGCATCATTTCGTCAGTGAGCATGTATCCACTGGCGTTTTCGCGCCGCGATGGATATGACTCATCGGCTCCATAACGCATATCCGTTACGGGGCAATGCATGATGTGTCCTGCAAGTGGTGCGCTGAGCTTTCCCTCTCGCAATAGTCGTGCGTGAGTTTGAGCAGTTACCGCAGCAAGATTGCCTCCGGCGGAATCTCCCGCCACCACAACCTGATCAGGTTGGAGCCCAAACGATGGAGCGTTTTCCTGCGCCCACAGCGTTGCAGCCAGTGAATCGTCAACGCCCGATGGAAATGCGTTCTCTGGGGCTAGGCGGTATTCCACGTTCACTACCACCATC
>JBIIRE010000137.1:0-4050 GCA_044341655.1 Ilumatobacteraceae bacterium
TGTCGATTCTTGACTGGTCCAAACTCTCATCCGCGGAGGGAATGCTGCGCAGTGACGGAATCCATCCAACCGATGAGGGCCGAATTGTGCTGGCAACTTCATTGGCAAAGGCACTCGGCACAGCACCTATGACACCTGGTGATTGTCTCGATAGCGACTACGCGGATGATTCGGCGGTATTGCCCGATGTGATGCCATCACCGGCCACCACAACAACTCTTGGCGACAATCCAGACACTTCGACTACCTCGACTCCAACTTCGACATCTTCTAGCTCAACCACTACAACTTCAACCACTTCAACAACCACGGCTGGCTGATGTTGCAGGTTAAAGATGTCGCCGTGGAAGTCGGTGGCAAGAAAGTCGTTGGCCAAGCCACTTTTTCGGTAATGCCACGTGACAAAGTTGGGCTTGTAGGTCGCAATGGCGCAGGCAAGACTTCGTTTTTCAAAGTCTTGGGTGGCGAAGCGGAGCCCACTGCAGGCAAGATCATTCGCAAAGGTGCCTTTGGATATCTGCCCCAAGACCCAAAAATTGAAGGCTTGTCCGATGGGCGTAAGGCGATTACACACATTCTTTCGGGTCGCGGCATTGATGAAGACATGGAACGGCTCGAGAAATTGCGCATCGCAATGGAGGAGCGAGCTGATGAGAAATCAGTGACTCGCTATAGCAATGCGCAGGAGAAATTCGAAGCCAAAGGTGGCTACCGCGCGGACTCCGAAGCACGTTCAATTTCTGCAGGTCTTGGCTTGAAACCAGACCGTCTCGATTTGCCACTGAAGGTGCTATCTGGTGGTGAGCGCCGCCGCGTCGAATTGTCCCGCATTTTGTTTGCTGGTAGCGATGTTTTGCTGCTTGATGAGCCGACGAATCACTTGGATATTGACGCCAAGACATGGCTTTTGAATTTTCTTCGTGATTACAAAGGTGCATTATTAGTCATTAGTCACGACCTTGAACTGCTCGATGAAGCAATTACGCGCGTAATTCATCTCGACCGACCCGAAGAAGAAGCAGTTGGTGAAGTTATTGAATATCGGGGCACCTATAGCCAATACAAAATCTCGCGAGCCGCAGATGAAGAGCGTCGTGCAAAGACAGCGATGTTGCAGTCCAAAGAAATCGACCGATTGCAGACCCTCGTTGATCGGTTCGGTGCAAAAGCCAGCAAAGCGTCAATGGCTCACAGTCTTGAAAAGCGCATTGGGCGAATCGAGTCATCACGCGTGACCGTGAATAATCGTGACCGAAAGTATCGAGTCAAATTTCCTGAACCACCGCCGTGTGGCACAACCGTGATCACCGGTAAGTCACTGACGAAGTCTTATGGGGGACCACCGGTTTTTGAAAACGTGGGGTTCGACCTTGGGCGTGGCGAGAGACTGTTGGTGCTGGGCTTGAATGGTGCTGGCAAAACCAGCCTGCTTCGCATTCTTGCGGGTGAGAGCCAACCCGATTCCGGCAGCTTTGAGTTTGGATATCAAGTGTGCGCGGGGTACTACGCACAAGAACACGACAACTTGGTGTCCACGATGTCGCTCATTGACCACATGCGCCGAGAGGCACCACCACAGTTGGCTTTGACCGAAACGTATCTACGTGGGCTTCTTGGAATGTTTGGTTTATCAGGCGACAAGGTGTTTCAGGAGTCTGGAACATTGTCGGGTGGTGAAAAAACCAAGCTTGCTCTTGCCATGCTCATGGTTGGCCGCAACAACTTGTTGTTGTTGGACGAACCCACGAACAACCTTGACCCACCGAGTCGCACGGCTGTTGCAGATGCCCTGAAGGACTGGCCAGGCGCAATCATCTTTGTTTCTCACGATGAAGAATTTGTATCGGAGTTGGCTCCGACAAAAGTTCTACTGATGCCTGATGGGCAGACCGACTACTACAGCGAATCGTGGCTGGAACTCGTCAGTCTTGCGTAGTTTTACTTGCTGATTTGAACTGGAGTGCCGCCGTAGGGCTTGTTGACCAGATCGAAAAAGTCATTTCCTTTGTCATCAACAACGATGAAGGCAGGGAAGTCTTGGACTTCAATTTTCCAGATTGCTTCCATGCCGAGCTCTGCGTATTCGAGTACTTCAACCTTTGTGATGCAATCTTGGGCCAGGCGCGCAGCGGGACCACCGATTGAGCCCAGGTAGAAGCCGCCGAACTCTTTGCAGGCGTCGGTCACTTGGCGCGATCGGTTGCCTTTTGCGAGCATCACAAATGAGCCACCGGCCGCTTGAAGATCGTGAACGTAGGAATCCATGCGACCCGCTGTGGTTGGCCCAAAAGAACCCGATGCCATACCTTCTGGGGTCTTGGCAGGGCCCGCGTAATACACGCAGTAATCCTTCATGTATTGCGGCAACCCTTGACCTGCATCAAGGCGTTCTTTCAACTTTGCATGCGCGATGTCTCGTGCAACCACCATCGGTCCCGTGAGCATGACTCGGGTCTTGACTGGGTATTTGGACAGTGTGGCGCGAATTTCACTCATGGGGCGGGTGAGATCGATCGCGACTGCCTCACCGTCTAGATCGGACTCCGTCACTTCTGGCAGGAATCGCGCCGGGTCGCGTTCCAAATCCTCAATAAAAATTCCGTCGGCTGTGATTTTGCCGAGAGCTTGACGATCCGCACTGCAAGAGACGGCAAACGAAACTGGACACGACGCACCATGGCGTGGCAGGCGCACGACTCTCACATCGTGACAGAAATACTTGCCACCAAATTGCGCGCCGATGCCGGTCTCTTGTGAGAGTTTGAGAATTTTCGCCTCTAGGTCGAGGTCGCGAAATGCATGGCCGAGCTTGCTGCCCGATGTGGGCAGACCGTCCAGATAGCGGGCGCTAGCAAGCTTGGCGGTCTCAACAGCGAGTTCAGCCGAAGTGCCACCGATCACGACTGCTAAGTGGTAGGGAGGACACGCTGCAGTACCGAGAGTTTTCATTTTCTCGAACACCCATGGCAGAAGGGTCTTCTCGTTCAGAAGAGCTTTTGTTTCCTGGAACAAGTAACTCTTGTTGGCAGAACCTCCGCCTTTTGCCAGGAAAAGGAACTTGTATTCCGCGCCTTCTGTCGCAGAAATCTTGATTTCCGCTGGCAAGTTGTTGCCCGTGTTCACCTCGTCATACATGTTGAGTGGAGCCATCTGGCTGTAGCGCAGATTGCTTTTCTGGTACGTATTAAAAACACCTCGCGCTATCGCTTGTTCGTCGCTGCCTTCGGTAAATACAAACTGGCCCTTCTTGCCCTTCACGATTGCAGTGCCTGTGTCTTGGCACATGGGGAGCACCCCACCCGCTGAGATACTCGCGTTTTTCAGAAGATCAAGGGCAACAAATCGATCGTTGTCACTTGCTTCTGGATCATCAAGGATTTTGCGCAACTGTTCGAGGTGCCCGGATCGCAGAAAGTGCGCAATGTCGTGCATGGCAACTTCGGTGAGATGTGTGATTGCTGATGCGTCGACTTTCAGAAATTTCCCAAGTGGCGTGTCCACTAAGGAAACTCCCTCTTTGGATATCAAGCGGTAGTTGGTCGTGTCCTTTGTGAGAGGAAACAACTCGGTGAAATCGAACTCAGCCATGGTTCAACGGTAGGTCACTTTGGAGGTTTTGCGGTAGCCGGATCTTCAGGCCATGAATGTTTTGGGTATCTGCCAGCCATGTCTTTTCGGACGTCACGCCAACTGCCCTTCCAGAATCCAGGTAGATCACTGGTGGTCTGAATTGGCCGGTCTGCGGGCGAAAGCAATTCGAGCACTAATGGCACCTTGCCATTCACAATTGCAGGATGTACATCAACTCCGTATAGGTCCTGGACGCGCACTCGCAAAAGTGGATTCATGTCAGCCGGATACTCGAGTTTGCGCACACGCCCGTTCGGAAGCGAAAACTCTGTTGGCGCTAGAGCGCTGAACTGCGTGGACTGATCCCATGAGAGTCCCGACTGCAAAACCATCACGAGGTCCATCGATCGCGTGTCAGTTAGGTCGCGACAATGCGCAATGTAAGGCAGCAGCCACGAGTCGAGGCTCGCTATCAAGGCC
>JBIIRE010000040.1:0-12951 GCA_044341655.1 Ilumatobacteraceae bacterium
GCTGCGATGCGATTTGCCCCGAACCAAACAACTGCAACTGTTGCGAGGTTCACAAGCACGTTGATCATCGGAAACATGAGTGCCTGCATCCGGCCGCTGTACAACGACGTGGTGGTCAGTGCATCGTTGCCTTGGTGAAAGCGCTCAACCTCTTCCGGCTCACGCACAAAGGCCCGCACTACTCGAATTCCCGTCAGTTGCTCACGCAGGATTTCATTGATGTGGTCTAAGTAGTCCTGAATTTTGCGGTACGTGGGAATCAGTTTCTGGATCAGAACCGCAAAGAGGATTGCGACCGCCGGCATCGCCACCACGAGGATCCAAGACAATGCGACATCTTGACGCAAGGCAAGCACGACCCCACCGAGCGTGGTGAAGGGCGCGCTGAGCAAAAGTGTGCAGGTCATGATCACCAACATCTGCACTTGCTGAACATCGTTTGTAATCCGAGTGATCAAAGAGGGCGCACCAAATTTGGCCACTTCACGGGCGGAAAAATGGTTCACGTGGTGGAATAAGTCTGCACGCACATCGCGACCGAAAGCCATCGCCACCTTCGATCCAACACGAACCGCGGAAACGGCAAAGATGAGTTGGGCAAACGAGACCGCAATCATCCAGCCACCGATGCGCCAGATGTAGCCGGTATCCCCTTGCGCGACACCCTTGTCGATGATGTCTGCATTAAGCGCCGGCAGATAGAGACCCGCAAAGGCTTGGATGGCCTGAAACAGCAGAACGAGTCCGAGTAAGCCCCTGTACTCAGACAGTTTTGATCGCAGCAGACTTACAAGCATTCCGTTTCGCAACGGTAGTGCTCGCTATGGCCACAGCGAGTATTGGTCGCCAAAACACGCTTAAGACCCGTCACGGAACTCCAGCAAGGTGTGCTCAAGAGCCAGTCGGTATGATTGAACAACACTTTCGCGGGTGTAGCTCAATGGTTAGAGTTCCAGCCTTCCAAGCTGGCTATGCGGGTTCGATTCCCGTCACCCGCTCCATCATGATTTTGCAACACTGGGGATCGACCAACGATGAAATTGCAGGCGCGGTCGCTGGTGACTCAATTTGCCCAGACGCGACCCTGATTGCAACACGCTCAATCACGATCGCAGCCCCTCCCGAGGAAGTGTTTCCGTGGATACGGCAGATGGGCATGGGCAAGGCAGGTTGGTACAGCTACGACTGGCTCGACAACTTCGGTCGCAAAAGTGCCACAGTGATCAAACCCGAATGGCAAGACGTGACAACCGGGTCCAAAGTTCCTGGAGGCCCCGTGAAGTTCGAGGCGGCGATCGTTGAGCCGCCACAAGCGTTCGTATTGAAGGTGAACTTCAAGAGTCGCCTCGGCAAACGCCTCTGTGGCACTCTCGCATATGACTTGCGCGAACATCCTGACGGCACTCGCCTAGTCACACGACTTCGAACACACATCAATATTCCTGGCGGGAAACTGTTGGAAAAGTTGTTTTTGGGTCCAGGCGACGGTGTCATGCTGCGAAAGCAACTGCTCAACCTCGCCAAACGCATCGAATCACACAACTAAAGTTGAAAAATGATTTGCCATTCAGGCAGATCTGAACGGAAGCAAACCAACCTCATGCGCCGAATCCTCTCCATCGTGTTCATATCTGCACTCGTATCAATCGGGCTGCCTGCGGCTTAAACGTTTGCCACCACCCAAGCGTGTAGCGGCGGTGGGTCTATCACCATCGCAGGAACGCGCGTTACTTCACAATCCGACTGCACTGGAGTGCTCAGAGTGCCAGATGGTGTCACGGAGATTGCAACTGATGTATTTCTCGGCATTTCAACAATGACAGACGTAGTTATGCCAACGTCACTCACGACTGTTGAGCCACATTCATTCAAGAATGTGACCGGGCTAAATGCAATTACGTTTCTTGGCAATCCACCTGGGTTCCAGACTGTCTTTCCCGGAATTACACCATTCAATGGCACCAGCACGAGGCTCGTGTACAACCCCGCCAATACAACTTGGCCTCTCTACGGATCACCGATTTATGGTCAGCAGGTTTTTGCTGGCCGCACGGTCACTTTCCAAAGCAACGGTGCGCTGACTGGTGACTTACCAGCTGCTTCAGTAATTCCGTACTTCGCACCTGGCGCCCAGATCACGATGCCTGAGAACTCTGGGGCTCTCACAAATGCTTCGCTCCCCTTTGTCGGATGGAATACCGAGAGCGACGGCACGGGCGGGCATTACGAATCCGGCGAAATATTTACAGTCGGGTCTGAAAATGCAAACCTCTATGCAACTTGGGGTGTGGCGGCTAGCACTGCCGACACTCCTGCCCTTTCAGGCACCTCAACCGCCGAAGAGGGAGAACTGTCATTCGCGCCAGGCACGTGGACCGGCGTGCCCACACCAGAGTTGTCCTACCAGTGGTACGCATGCACTAATCAGATCTCATCAGCCCAACAAACAATTCCCGTGTTTTGTTCCGCCATTGAACGTGCTCACGGCACGACCTTTGATCCGTCATCGGAGCATGTAGGTAAATACATTGCGGCGACTGTGATGGGTCAGAGTGCAGGAACCAGTTCAACAACATGGATTACTGCCACGAGCACCGAAGTGATTCTGCGCCCCCAGGCAAACGTGAAGCCAAGCATCTCGGGCACCTTGATTGCAACTGTCGCCGGGACCAATACTTTGAACGCGTACTTGGGAGAGTGGACCGGATACCCCACTCCGACCCTGACTAAGCAGTGGTACGCCTGCACTTCATACACCTATGCACCACAAGACACGGTGCCAACTGGCTGCACTGCAATTTCGGGCGCAATCGGAGACACTCTTAACGTGATCCCCGAATTTGCAAACAAGTTCATCTCAATTGCCGTTCAAGCCGAAAGCGAGGGTACCTCGCCACGCACCTGGTGGTCGGCAACCACTACTCGTGTGGAAATGAAAGCTGCAGCAACAACAAAACCATCAATTACGGGAACTGCCAAAGTCGGCAGACGGCTGGCGACCAATCGAGGCACATGGACCGGTGCGCCGACACCTAACTACACATACCAGTGGTATTCGTGCGGTAAGAGAGTTGCGTCAACGAAGTCGGCTGTTCCAGGCAATTGCACACAGATCGCAGGAGCCACAGGTTTGCGTTACACACTTAAAGCCGCACAATGCAACAAGTTTGTGACTATTGCAGTTACTGCTACCAGTGGTTCCACAACTCCAACGATGTGGGTCGCCATCAGCACGCTTAAGGTCGTTTGAACAATCTGCATTAGCGCGGTATGCCTGTTCCGCAAAGGTGACTCGAGTGGTGGAAGATGCGCCACGTAGCTGCACCGTTATCCGCGGAGCAAACAAGGAGCAACTGAAACTTGTGCGCAAGCATCTGAACAAGTTCATAACCGTTTCCGTCACTGGAACAAGTTTGGGAAGTCCAAGCACTCGATGGTTCGCGAAAAGCACAACCACAAAAGTCAGCTAGCTGATCGGCGTGGGGTGTCAGTGGGGCGAGTGGGGATCGAACCCACGACCAAGGGATTATGAGTCCCCTGCTCTAACCACTGAGCTACCGCCCCGGATCAAAAGACGCTAGTTGGCGATCGCCGAGGCAGGCGATGCCGAAAAACGGCTCCGGGGGTGGGGCTCGAACCCACGGCCAACGGATTAACAGTCCGTCGCTCTGCCAACTGAGCTACCCCGGAAGGAGTCTTCATCTTATCGGCGGCGCACCCACTGGGCCGAAAGTGCGCTCATGAACACCCTTTTGGCCGTCATTCACGCTGGGTCGACAAAGGAACGCAGCCTCTTGCTGTTGTGAGGGTGCCGCAATCGGGCCAAAGTTCGTGATTCGATCTGACGGATTCTCTCTCTAGTGACGTTGAATCGCCGCGCAACTTCGTCCAATGTGTGTGGCTCACATTCAATTCCAAATCGCATCTTGATGATTTCCTGATCACGCTCATCAAGTTCGTCAAGCACGAGATGAACAGCTCTCCGAAGATCAGCCAGCTCTGCAGTATCGGCGGGGTCCTCTGCCTCTTCGTCACCGATTTGATCGCCCAATGATGCGGAATCGGGCTCGTCGCCAATCTTGGAATCAAGGCTTGCTATCGAACCTGCCATCTGCTGGAGTTCGGCAACTCGTTCAACGGTGACGTTACAGCGTTCGGCGATTTCTTCAATTGTTGGCTCACGATCGAGGTCACGCAACAGGTCGCGGTGAGCGCGGTTTACCTGATTGATGTATTCCGACATGTGTGCTGGAATTCGGATTGATCGTCCTTGGTCAGGAATCGCACGTGAAATCGCCTGCCTGATCCACCAAGTTGCATAGGTCGAGAATTTGAAGCCTTTGCTGTGGTCATATTTTTCGGTTGCGCGCATCAAGCCGATGTTGCCTTCTTGAACGAGGTCCATCAAAGGCACACCGTGTCGGTCGTACTTGCGGGCAATTGAAACGACAAGGCGCAGATTGGCTTCAATGAGGACCTTGCGCGCTTGCCGTCCTGATTCAACTTTGCGTTCAAGCCGACGCCGTTCACCGCCTTCCAACTCCTCGACCTGCAGGCGAGCTTGGCACGTCTGCCCCTCTTCAATCTGGCGTCCAAGTTCGCGCTCCTGCTCAGCCGTCAACAAGTCAACACGGCCAATCTCGTTGAGGTATATGTTCACCGAGTCTTCGGTATTTGACGCAATCGATGCGCGACGCACTGGGCGAGGCGCAGCTAATGGGGTTGAGTCGTCTTCAATTTCAATCTTGATTGAATTGAAAACCGAAACAATGAGACTCAAGATCTCTTCGGTGATCTCAACAGCATGCAGAACCCGTACGAGTTCCTCTTGACTCACGCTTCCGGTGTCTCTTGCCGACACGATCAATGCATTCCACTTTTCAACATCGATCCCGTTTACAGGCGGGGGCGGTGTGCGTGGGGTCATAGCGAAGTGCGCGTCCTGTCGTCCAGCCATCCCAGTAGTGCGGTCAGGGTCTCTTCGTCGGGATTATCCGAAGACAGAGTCTCCAATGACCTGCGTACTGCCGCATCGGCTCGAATTTCGTCGGTGTCAGTGATGCGTACCCGAGCTGCGAGCTCACGACGCACCGCAGCCACTGCCAAATTGCGGGCTTCAAGGATGGCATCAGCTTCAACATCTGCCACTGCAGCGCGTTCAAGGATTTCACGGGCGTCTGGATCCGCCTTCTCAAGCGCTTCATCTAGATCACCGTTAGTTGTCCCAAGAGCCACGAATGCTCGCCGGCACGAGTCGTCTTGAAACAGCCCCTCCACCAACCACGGCGCAATTGAATCCCACGAGTGGATCAACAATGCGATAGCGACGAATTCGGCACTGTCATTTGAGCGTGGGCGTGCAGCTTGGACAACGATTGGTCGTGACGATTTGGTTTCAGCGATCCGCACCAAGTCCGTGGCAGGAATTCCAACATGGCTTGCAACTTGGGCGGCATATAGTTTGCGCACGTTTCTATCGGGGTGTTCATTAACCACTTCCATCGCTTCTTCGGCCTTGCGAGCGCGATCTTCTGGAGTTCGAATCTGGCCGGCATTAAGCACCCGGTTAAGACGAAAGCCAAGGAATGGCAACGCCGTTTCAATTGCTGCCACAAGGGCTTGCGGATCACTTGATGCAAGATCACCTGGATCTTTCCCGTCGGGGAACCTCGCAACACTCACCTGCACTTGATATTTGGCTTCCCACTCATAGAAGCGCTCCGCCGCACCTTGCCCTGCCGCGTCGGCGTCGAATGCAAGCACTACATGGTTAGCGAATCGTTTCAACCGCCGCACGTGATCTTCGGTCAACGCGGTTCCGCATGTGGCAACCGCGCGCTTCACTCCAGCACGATGAAAGCCGATTACGTCCGTGTAACCCTCGCAAACAATCACTTGGTCCTTGGCAACTATGTCGTTCTTGGCCCAGTTCAAACCATAGAGAGTTCCCGACTTCTGATAGATCGGAGTGGCGTTTGAGTTTTTGTATTTAGCGGGGTCCGAAGAACCTGGCAGCACTCGGCCACCGAAAGCAACTGGATCGCCCTTGTCGTCAAAGATTGGAAACAGCACTCGCCCACGGAATGAATCTTGAAGATTGCCACGTTTGTTAACGAATGCGAGCCCACAATCTACGAGTAGATCACGATCCACCTTCAGTGACTTGCTGAGTTGATCCCAGTCGTCAGGAGCCCAGCCAAGTCTGAATTCGCGCGCTACATCGCCAGCGAGACCACGCCCACGCAAATAGTCCCTCGCGGCACGCGCATCAGGTGCCGAAAGCAAACGATCGTGATACCAAGAAACCGCTTGCTCCATAACGTCAATCATCCTCTTGCGGCGTTGACGATCCTTTGTGTCAGTGGCAGATGTGTAGGTGAGCTGGATTCCTACTCGGTTGGCGAGGCGCTCCACTGCGGCCATGAAATCGAGGTGTTCGATTTCCTGCACAAACTTAAAAACATCCCCCGACGCACTACATCCAAAACACTTGTAACGGCCGGTTTCCTCGCGGACGTTAAATGAGCCTGACTTTTCAGCATGAAATGGGCACAAGCCAACCCAGTTGCGGCCCACTCGCCTTAGAGCAACATGCTGTTGCACCACCTCGACAATTGATGACGCTGCACGCACCCGCTCGAGATCGTCGTCTGCTATCGCCACGACCCTAGGTTACCCGTTGTTTTTTACCCGCAGACTCCGAAGTGAGGCGGCAATTGACGTCGCCAAAATCCCAACGATCACGAGCAGAGAAACCGCAATTGGAATGTGGTACCAGTGAGCAATCAGCATCTTCACACCTACAAAGGCAAGAATCACAGCAAGGCCCTGCTGGAGGTACGAGAACTTCTCCCGTAAGCCGGCAAGCAAGAAGTAAAGGGCGCGCAAGCCAAGAATTGCCATCGCATTGGAACTAAACGCGATGAACTGCTCACGGCTCACACCAAGTACTGCTGGAACCGAGTCCACAGCAAACAGAACATCGGTTAACTCAATCAAGACAATTACAGCGAACAATGGAGTGGCAAGACGCTTGCCATTGACCTTGGTGAACAGTTTTTGACCATCATGCTGATCGGTAGATGGAACCACCCTGTGGAACAGCTTCATCGCGCGCGATGACTCGGGATCAAATTCCTCGTCACCTTCTTTGATGAGCCCCCAAGCGGTCCACACCAGGAACAAGCCAAACAGTATGAGGGCAAAATCAAACTTCTCGATTACTGCCACCCCGGCCATGATGAAACCCAGCCGCATTACTAGAGCGCCAAAAATGCCCCAGAACAGAACTCGATGCTGGTACTGAGCTTCCACCTTGAAATGCGTGAGTATCACCGCCCAAACAAAAACGTTGTCGACACTCAGGCTCTTCTCAATCAGATAGGCACCTATGTACTCCCCTGCTGCCTCGCCACCATATGCCGACCACATCACAAAGGTGAAGGCCAGGCCAATGGATATCCAGATGGACGAAGTTATCGCTGCTTCACGCAACTTAATGACGTGCGCTTTGCGGTTGACAACAAGCAGATCAACAAGCAGCAACACCACAAGCAGGACAACAAAAGCCACCCACGCGAATGCAGTTACATTGACGTCGACAAAATCGCCGCCAGAGTTATTTATTTGGTATCTGATTTCGCACCGCCGATCACTGCTTGAGCCGAAGCCAAGCGAGCGATGGGCACGCGATACGGCGAGCAACTCACGTAGTTGAGACCCGCACGATAGAACAGGCCAATTGACTCAGGATCACCACCATGCTCGCCACATACGCCGAGCTTGATTCCCTTCTTTGCCTTACGACCACGCTGAGCACCAATCTCAACGAGCTCACCCACACCGGTCTGGTCGATGGTCTCGAATGGATTGCGCTTAAGTAGACCAAGTTCGAGGTAAGCAGGCATCATTCGGGACTCAACGTCGTCGCGGCTGAAGCCGAAGGTCAACTGCGTGAGGTCGTTGGTGCCAAAGCTGAAGAAATCTGACTCTTCAGCGAGTTCATCAGCCCGCAACGCCGCACGTGGTGTTTCAATCATCGTTCCAATAGAAACCTTGGCGCCCGACTTCTTACCGGCCACTTCCTTTATCGCAGTTTCAACCCAGGAACGCGCTAGCGCGAGTTCGTCACGGGTAACCGTAAGCGGAATCATGATCTCGATAATTGGCTTGAAGCCTTTGGCTGCAACTTCAATTGCGGCTTCCATGAGCGCACGGACCTGCATCTCATAAAGGCCAGGCTTGACCACTCCCAGACGTACACCACGAGTACCAATCATCGGGTTGAATTCAGCCCATGCGTGCGCAGTTGCGAGGAGCTTCTCCTCTTCTTTGGACAACCCGGCTGTGGCTTTCTTGATTTCCAACTCATCCACACGGGGCAAGAACTCATGCAACGGTGGATCAAGTAGTCGAACTGTCACTGGAAGCCCAGACATCGCTTTCAAGATGTCAATGAAGTCTTCTTTTTGCACCTTGCGCAGCTCTTCAAGAGCCTTGGCTTCTTCATCTGGTGTGTCGGCAAGAATCATGCGTCGCACTACGGGCAAACGATCAGGAGCAAGGAACATGTGCTCGGTACGACACAGGCCGATTCCTTCTGCTCCGAGTTCACGTGCCTTGGTTGCATCTTCACCGGTGTCGGCATTCGCGCGCACGGCAAGCTTGCCTTTACGGACCTCGTCTGCCCACTTCAGCACAGTGTTGAATTCTTTTGGTGGCTTTGATGCAGAGAGCTCCATTTTGCCAACGATGACTTCGCCGGTGGTGCCGTCAAGCGAAATCCAATCGCCTTCTTTCACCACGGTGCCATTGACTTCAAATTGAGTGCCAGAAATCTTCACCGCTTCGGCGCCTACAACCGCTGGCGTACCCCAACCGCGAGCCACAACCGCGGCGTGCGATACGAGTCCACCACGTGATGTGAGAATGCCTTTAGCGACCATCATGCCGTGCACGTCCTCAGGGCTTGTCTCATTGCGCACCAAGATCACATCTTCTTTGCGCTCAACTGCCAAGACTGCATCATCGGCGGTGAAATAAACACGACCAACAGCAGCACCCGGTGATGCCGCAAGACCCTTTGCAAGAGCCTTGCCCTTACTGGCGAACTGCGGGTGCAAGACCTGGTCGAGATGATCGGCAGAAAGACGCATTAGTGCTTCTTTTTGCGAAATCTTCCAAGCGGTCTTTCCCGAGCTTGAACCTTTAACCATGTCCACAGCCATCCTCAAGGCCGCAGCGCCTGTGCGCTTACCCACACGGGTCTGCAACATCCAAAGCTTGCCCTGCTCAATGGTGAACTCAGTGTCACACATGTCCTTGTAGTGCTTTTCAAGGCGCGCAAAAATCTTCAGCAGTTCGGCATGAATTGCTGGGAACTTTTTCTTCAACGCGTTGAGGTCCTCGGTATTGCGGATTCCAGCTACAACATCTTCACCTTGGGCATTTACAAGGAAGTCACCGTACGGCTTGTTCTCACCTGTTGCGGCGTTACGTGTGAATCCCACTCCCGTGCCCGAGTTGTCATCGCGGTTTCCAAACACCATTGCCTGCACATTTACCGCAGTGCCGAGTTCGTGGCTGATCTTTTCGCGCACTCGATATGCGATTGCACGCGGGCCATTCCACGACTTGAATACAGCCTCAACTGCACCGCGGAGTTGCTTCATTGGATCTTGCGGGAATGGCTTGCCAGTATGAGCCTGAACCGCCTTCTTGTACACCTCACAAAGCGCCTTCAACTCGCTGGCCGGAATATCAGCGTCGGTCTTAGCTGCGAGTCGCTCTTTCAACGCTTCGAGTTCGTGGTCAAACACGTGTGCTTCAAGACCGAGAACAATGCGCCCATACATCGAGATGAATCGACGGTACGAGTCATAGGCGAAACGCTCGTCTTTGTAAGTTGTTGCGAGTCCCGCAACACTCTTGTCGTTTAGCCCAAGATTCAAAACAGTGTCCATCATTCCTGGCATCGAGAACTTCGCGCCTGAACGAACCGACACCAACAGAGGATCCTTTGGATCACCAAGTTTGCGCTTCATCTTCTTCTCAAGCGCAGCAACCTGGGTTTTGATTTCCTGGTCAAGAGTCTTTGGCCAGCCGCCGTGCATATACGAGCGGCAAGCATCGGTCGAGATCGTGAACCCGTGTGGAACTGGCAATTTGAGCACGCTGATCATCTCAGCGAGGTTGGCTCCTTTGCCACCCAAGAGATCCTTGAGCTCCATTGGGGGACGACGGTGTTTGTGATCAAAGGCATATACGTAAGGCACGGGGGTAAATCCTAGGACTTCCGCCTTAAGATCAAGGAGTCATGGATAACCAGCGTGCCCTGCGCCTCTTTGGGTTTCCGGTGATGATCCGGCCAGGTTTTCTCATGTTCTTACTGCTAGTCGTTGCGCTCTACGGCGGCACTCTTGGCCTGTGGACTGCTGGGGCATTGGCTGTGTTCACACTTGTTCATGAACTCGGTCACGCATTCTGTGCGCGCGCATTCGGCTGCACTGCTCGAATATCGCTCGATTTCTTGGCCGGATACGCCTCATTTATTCCCCCACGCCCACTGAAGGCCATGGAGCGCGTAGCGATCGCCATCGCGGGCCCCGCGACACAATTCGTATTAGGGATCGTGGTGCTGGCCGCGATGGGTGTGTCCCCCGTTTCACGTGTGGACATTGTTTCATCCGACGCCGCAACTGCGATCTGGTGGGCGGGAGTTGCCCTTGCTGTGATCAATCTCTTCCCCGCCATCCCGCTTGACGGCGGTCTTGTGCTGGCCGGAATTCTGGAAGCGCTAGTTGGTGAGCGTGGATACATCATTGCGATGCGGCTCAGTCTTGCGCTGACACTTGGTGCCACGGCCCTCTGCTCATTCACCGACAATGGGCGGCAGTTCCTGCCGTTCTTAGTGCTGTTGGTGTTCATCCAACTCCGAACGGGTCGCACCGTGCAGGTCACAGCCCCTGGCGAAGCACGGGTAAAAATCGCTGAGGTTGCGGACCAGATCGAAGCCACAAATACCGAAGCGGTAATGCAGATAGCCATTGCATATCTCACTGCGGGCGCACCAGATGCGGCAGTGAATTGGGCCCTTAGCAATTACCGTCAGTATCCACATCCGCAATATGCGCTGGCAATCGCAGAGGGTCTCGCGCAGTCAGGCAATCAACACGGGGCAATGCAATGGATTGAACGCGCCATTCATGAGTGTCACGATTTGCATGCGCTCAAGCACATGCTGCTGGAACTTCCCGCAATCGCTCAAATGGCGAGCGGCAACGAAGTCCAGTCCGCATTTTTGCGCGAACTAGAACAACGCCGTTCCTAAATCAACTGTGGATCAACAGGCACGGCATTGAGTGCATTGCGATCTGCACTTCGTTTAACAAAAGCAAGGGCGAACTCTGCGCTAGTCGAGGTGATCTCTACAGCATCACCGACTGCTGTATTGGCGGGGAGCCGACACAGAGTTCGTGGGCTCGTTGCTTGACGCGAATCCATGCGTTCAACGAGCTCTTGTCCTGGGTAGCAGCCCTTGCCAAAATTCACTGCGATGTCGACCACACCAAGCTCGGCTGCGAGTTCCTTGCCCGTAATTTCCCTTCCCATGGAAGGCCATCCAGAGGCGATTCTCAGAGCGTCGTATTCGTCGGCGCTGATCTGCGGCAGATCAGCGGGTGCTTCTGACGTGAATACATCGACCGCCTTGCCATTCATCCACCATGCTGGTCGCGATGCGGGATGAGTGGGATCCAAGTAGGACATCGCCCCCGCACCGCGGATTGCCACAACAGGAACACTTTCAAGACTCAGTTCCGCATTCACACGAATTTTGAAACGCTTAAGTCTGGCCAGAAGCAGTTCTCCAGAACCGGGATCAACATCCACTTCAAACTTGTCGAGTCCCAGATATGTAACTCGTACAAGTGCATCGACGCGTCCCGATGGGTCAAGCAGCAGTGCAGCTTGACACTTCAAACCACCGATCGAGGAAATGTCCTGACTGAGTTGTGACTGCAGATACGAATGCGCATCGGCACCTTCAACCGTGACCACATCGTGGGTGGTTACAAATGCAACAGCGCTCATGCCCGGCGGCCGCTTGCCTCACGATTACGCGACATGCGCGCCGCGGCAGGCAATGCCACTAGGAGTCCGCGAGCTTTATTGGCGCACTCCAGATCTTCTTCTTCAGCGATTGAATCAGCCACGATTCCCGCACCCGCTTGCAAAGAAGCGCCAGTTGGACCCACGAACATTGTGCGAATTGCAATCGCCGTGTCGAGATTTCCGCTCCAGTCGATGTAGCCAACGACGCCGGCATAAGGCCCACGTTTCACGGGCTCTAGTTCGTCAATGATCTCCATTGCTCGCACCTTTGGTGCTCCGCTAACAGTTCCCGCGGGCAGCGTTGCGCGCAGGACATCTACTGGACCAAGCCCATCGAGGAGATCGCCTGATACTTGTGAGGTGAGGTGCATTACGTGGCTGTAGCGCTCAAGGGTCATGAGTTCATCCACGTGTATTGAGCCGAACTTTGCAACTCGACCGACATCGTTGCGAGCGAGGTCCACCAACATGATGTGCTCTGCCACTTCTTTGGGATTCTCGCGCAGCTCCCCGGCCAGCTTGCGATCGTGCTCGTCGTCTCGGCCCCGCTTGCGGGTGCCTGCAATCGGGCGCGAAATCACCTTGCCGTGCAGTAGTTGCACCATTGGCTCAGGGGAAGAGCCGACAATCGTTACTTGTTCATGATGCAGGTAGTACATGTACGGACTGGGATTGACTTGACGCAGCACACGGTAGACATCAAATGAGTCCGCATCAATTGCCACATCAAAGCGCTGTGACAAAACAACCTGGAAGATGTCACCGGCTCGGATGTATTCCTTGGCAACTTCCACCGCTTGCTGGAAACTTCCTCCTGGCATTGACGAGCGTGCCTCTGGC
>JBIIRE010000005.1:0-35552 GCA_044341655.1 Ilumatobacteraceae bacterium
GCGGTGATGAATGGCAAGTTGATCTGGGTTTGCTGCACTTGGGAGAGTTCGATCTTTGCTTTTTCTGCAGCTTCCTTCAGGCGTTGGGTAGCCATACGGTCTTGTGCAAGATCAATACCGTGTGCACCTTTGAACTGTGCAACCAGCCAGTCGATGATGCGCTGATCCCAGTCGTCACCACCAAGGTGTGTGTCACCGTGGGTGCTCTTGACTTCGAAAACACCATCGCCAATTTCGAGAACACTCACGTCGAAGGTTCCACCACCAAGGTCGAATACGAGCACGAGTTCGTCTTGGCTTGATTTGTCGAGGCCGTAAGCGAGTGCGGCTGCAGTGGGCTCGTTGATGATGCGCAGAACTTCAAGGCCTGCAATCTGTCCTGCTTCTTTGGTGGCGGTGCGCTGTGCATCGTCAAAATACGCGGGCACGGTGATCACAGCTTGTGTGACGGTGTCTCCCAAATAAGCCTCGGCATCACGCTTCAATTTCATCAACGTACGAGCGCTGATTTCCTGTGGGGTGTACTGCTTGCCGTCGATGTCCTCGGACTTCCACGCCTGACCCATGAAGCGCTTGATCGAACGGAATGTGCGATCTGGGTTTGTAATCGCCTGGCGCTTTGCCACTTCGCCGACAAGGACCTCTCCGTTTTTGGAAAACGCCACCACTGACGGTGTCGTACGTGAGCCTTCTGAGTTCGGGATGACGACGGGGTCGCCGGCTTCGAGGACTGCCACAACTGAGTTGGTGGTTCCGAGGTCAATGCCTACTGCCTTGGCCATTGGGGTTCTCCTTATTCTTTTCTTTTGGGTGCTGGGCTATCGGGGGGAGATCAGACTTGATACAACCTGACTCAACTTTAACGATGACCATTCAAACTCCCAACCTGAAGGGACAAATGTTTAGTCAATACGACTAAACATTTGTCCCTTCCCCCAATAACCACGCGGTCTGCGTACGATGAGAACATGACCGGATCGTTGGTTCTTCTCCGCCATGGCCAAAGCACCTGGAATGAGCTCAATCTGTTTACGGGGTGGCATGACGTTCCCCTTACAGCACAAGGTGAATCTGAGGCCAAGGCCGCAGGCCACACGATGGCGGCAGCGGGACTCGTATTTGATGTCGCTCACACGAGCCTGCTGACCCGCGCAGTGATCACTTGCCAGTTGGCTCTTGCCGAGATGGGCCAGGAATGGCTCCCCGTGGAGCGGCATTGGCGCCTGAACGAACGCCACTACGGGGCACTTCAAGGCCTCGATAAAAAGGCAACCGCAGAAAAATATGGCCAGGAACAGACCAACCTCTGGCGGCGGTCCTTTGATATTCCACCACCGCCTGTTGACCCATCAAGCCCGGAGCATCCATCACAGGATGACCGTTATTCGATGATTGCCCCTGATGCGCTTCCTGCTACCGAGTGCCTGAAAGATGTGGTTGCGCGCGTACTCCCGTACTGGCAAGACCAGATCGTTCCACAATTGCGCGCTGGACAAAATGTGCTCGTGGTGGCCCATGGCAACAGCCTGCGTGCCTTACTCATGCACCTCGAAGCCGTTTCGGAAACAGATATTGCTGGCATCAACATTCCAACGGGGGCGCCACGGCTCTACACATTTGATTCCGATATGAAGCTCACATCAGCCAAATATCTAGGTGATGCTGAAGCAATTGCGGCAGCGGCTGCAGCCGTGGCAGCACAATCACAGAAATAGGGCTGTTCGTATGGCCCAAAAATGGGCGTACACTTCAGGACATGGCCAGCAGGAAATCTCACACAGAACACCTCCGCAATGTCGCGCTCTTCTCGTCGTGCTCAACCAAAGACCTCGAAAAGATCGCCAAGTCAGGTGACGAAGTCACATTGCCAGCGGGATCAGTAATCGTCGACCAAGGGCAAATCGGCAAAGAGGCCTACATCCTCTTGAGCGGGACCGCCACAGTGCGTCGCAACGGCAAAAAGGTCGCCACTTTGAGTGCCGGCAACATCGTTGGCGAGTTGTCACTCTTGGATCACGGCCCACGCACTGCAACCGTGATTGCAGACACCAACTGCACTGCACTTGTGATCACCCACCGCAACCTCATCGGTGTGATTGATGCCGTTCCTGCACTTGCGCACAAGATCATGGCCTCAATGGCAGCGCGAATTCGCGAGTTCGACCGCGCTTCTTTCGGCTGAACCCAGCAATAACGCCACGCCCTTTATATAGGTGGGCGCGTTACAACCACTAGCGTCTATTGCGCTATGAGTACTCACGCTGGCTCTGAATCCGACACCACCGAAAAAGGTCCGAAGCGGCTGAAGCCGTATCAGATTTCGATCGCCCTGGGTATTGGCATTGGTGGCTTCACCGTGCTGTCGGGAATCGTTCCTCAATTCACCAAGTGGCACAGTGACTCCAAGGTCCATCGTGAAGTGTTCGGTGGAATCCCTGGCCCCTTGCAAGCGGCTTTCTACACCATCGTTCCGATCATGCTCGTGTGGGGCGCGTTCCAGTTCGCCCACCGAATTCGCAATTGGGAGCGCGGTGCACCCGATCGACGTCGCACCAATCTTGGCAACGCCAAGCGTCGCCTAGCCGACTACCGCGCCGGTGTGTACATGCGCACGCTGCTTCGTGATTCGGCTGCCGGCCTCATGCACTCCATGATCTATTTCGGCTTCCTTGTTCTTCTTGGTGTGACCACCGTGCTTGAGATTGATCACCAGATGCCGGAGTCAGCAAAGTTCCTTCACGGCGATGTCTACCGCGGTTATGCCTTTGTTGGCGATGCGGCCGGTCTTGTTTTCACTGTTGGTGTTATCTGGGCAATCGTGCGCCGTTACATCCAGCGTCCTTACCGGATTCGTATCAAGACCAAGCCAGAGCACGCAGCCGCACTTGGTCTCTTGCTCTCGTTTGGTCTCACTGGATATGCAACAGAAATGTTCCGTATTGCGCATGATCAAGCTGCTGGTCTTGACATGTCTTTTGAGAAGTGGAGCTTCATTGGCTATCCGCTAGCTCTGCTAGTGAATGACGGTGGAACCGGTGCGCTCAGCAACTGGCACCAGTTCTTCTGGATCACGCATGTGGTCACCTTCGTGGCTTTCCTCGCTCTACTTCCAATCACAATGCTGCGCCACATGTTCACATCACCATTGAACATGTACCTGCGTGATCGCGACCGTCCAAAGGGTGCGATGCGCGCAATGCCAAACCTCACCGAAACTTCACTCGAGAGTTTTGGCGCCGCTGTCGTGGAAGATTTCACGTGGAAGCAGTTGCTTGATACCGATGCATGCACGATGTGTGGGCGCTGCACAAGCGTGTGTCCAGCCCACGCCACCGGCAAGCCACTAGATCCTCGCGAAATTGTTCTTAAGACCGGCGAAGTGATGGCTGCAACCGCAGCGCATGCTCCAGGTGGTCGCGTAACTCCACCAATCGGTGTGGATTCAGAAATCAAGATCGGTGCCAACTCGCTATTCGAACGCATCACGGCCGAAGAAATCTGGGCCTGCACTACTTGCAAGGCATGCGACGAGATCTGCCCTGTGAACATCGAAATCCTCGACAAGATCCTCGACATGCGTCGCTACTTGTCGCTGATGGAAAGCAACTTCCCTGCTGAACTTGGAAACGCGTACCGCTCAATGGAGAACCAGGGCAACCCGTGGGGCATGAGTCAGGCAGACCGTGGCGAATGGGCAAAGGACCTTGAAGTTGCAATCGTTGATCCAGGTGACGCGTTCAACTACGAGTACCTGTACTGGGTTGGTTGTGCTGGGTCGTTTGATGACAAGAACAAGAAGGTCACACAAGCGATGGCCAAACTGCTGAAGCGTGCAGGCATCGATGTTGCAATCCTCGGTCCCAGTGAAATGTGTACCGGTGACTCAGCACGTCGTTCAGGCAACGAGTACCTGTTCCAAATGCTTGCAATGCCGAATATTGAAATGATGAACGGCATGGGCGTGAAGAAGATCATCACCCAGTGCCCACATTGCTTCAACACTTTGCAGAACGAGTATCCACAATTCGGTGGAAACTACGAAGTAGTCCACCACAGCCAACTACTTGAGCACCTAATTGATTCGGGCAAGCTCGATATGTCCTCGGCATCACTCGAAGATCGAATCACGTATCACGACTCTTGCTACCTCGGTCGTCATAACGATGTGTACATGGCGCCACGCAAAGTTGTTGGCTCAATCAAGGGCTTGCAGATCGTTGAAATGCCGCGCAATGGCACCAAGGGAATGTGCTGCGGTGCTGGTGGTGCACGCATGTGGATGGAAGAGTCCATCGGCACCAAGGTGAACGACGAGCGCGCTCGTGAAGCATTGAGCACCGGAGCCACACGCGTGGCAACTGCGTGCCCGTTCTGTTACATCATGATGGATGACGGAGCAAAGGCGGCCGGTGCCACGGATGACACAGTGAAGGTTGCAGACATCGCGATTCACGTGCTTGATGCACTGGAGAACGGTGAGCGCAATCTCGCTTCTCCTGGTGCACCACTGGTGCAACCAGTTGCCGGTGAATGAGCACAACGCCGATTGATTTCGGTGATCTGTATCACACTGGCGTTGTCGTCCGAGATGTTGACCGCGCGAAAATTGAGTACAGCGATTTATTCGGAGTGACGTGGGGGCTCGAAGGCGAAGCCGAAATGCCTGTTTGGCTTCCAAGTGGTGCCCGCGTGGTGAACTTTAAGTTCGCCTACACAAATGAAGGTCCTCATCGACTCGAATTGGTACAAGCGATAGAAGGCACGCTTTGGAGTGACTCTGGCGGCGGCCAAGCACACCATTTTGGTTATTGGTGTGAAGACGTGATCGCCACCTCTGCAGAACTCGAGCGGCGCGGAGTTCCACTCGCAGCAAAGATAGGTGTGGATTCAAAAGAGGCCGAGTCGATGTTTGTGATGCATCAAATGATCTCTGGTGCATATATAGAACTCGTGAGCGCAGCGGTGCGCGAACACATGTTTTCAAACAATTAAGTCTGATTACTTGTGAAATTCTCGAAGTAACGACTCGGAGTTGGGCCGCGTTGCCCTTGATACTTGGAGCCCTTTGCGCCACTGCCGTATGGATTTTCAGCTGGTGAAGTCATCTTCATGAACGACACCTGGCCAATCTTCATTCCTGGGTAAAGCGTGATCGGAAGATTGGCAACATTCGCCAACTCCAATGTGACATGCCCATCGAAACCTGCATCAATAAAACCTGCGGTTGAGTGGATCAAAAGACCAAGGCGACCAAGGCTGCTCTTACCTTCCACACGTGCCACCAAATCATCTGGGACGCCAACACGTTCGAGTGTGCTGCCGAGAACAAATTCGCCTGGATGCAACATGAACACACCATCCATCGGAATCTCCACCAACTCCGTGAGGTCGGTCATGTCTTTTTTGACATCAATGACGCCAGCGGTGTGATTACGAAACACACGAAACAGATTGGAGATTTTTACATCTACGGATGAGGGTTGAATACACGTTGCGTCGTATGGCTCAATGACGATCCGACCCGCCTCAATCTGGGCTTTTACGTCTTTGTCGGAAAGGATCACAGCCGTTAACCCTAATCAAGCCGAGGGGTTCTCTACGGCGGCTGAGATTCATCATTTTTGACTTTGGGCTTGACCGACCATTGAGGGTCTGGGCCCCTGAACGACCAACGGCTCCTGTCCTGAAGGTGTTTCAAAATTGGTTAGTGTGACAACTGGCACCCATGAGTGGGTTCAAAAAGTTGGGGGAATGATGAAAAAGGGATTGGGTAGTTATTTCTTGGTCGTGGCTGCAATGGCCCTCGGTGCATGCAGCAACGCGAGCGAAGAATCAAAAGATACGTCCGTCGACACATCGACAGAAACGACCGAGGCTGTTGCGCCAGGTCAACGCGATGAGTTCGTCGCGATCACTGGTGTACCTGGAGTAACTGACGAAGAGATCAGTTATGCAGTGATCGGCACCAAAACCAACAATCCACTCGGTACTTGCATTCTTGACTGTTTCACCGAGGGCATCGAGGCCTACTTTGCCTACCGCAACAGTGAAGGTGGTGTCTACGGTCGAGATCTCGTCGTTGCCAATGTTATTGATGACGAACTCACACTGAACCAACAAAAGTCCCTGGAAGTCGCCTCATCTAGTGACTATTTCGGAGTGTTCCAAGCAACGCTCTTTCCCGCCGGCTGGGGTTTGTTGAACGACGACGGTATCCCAACATATACATGGGGAATCCACGGCGCAGATGCGGCTAATCGCAAGGCAATCTTCCCAAGCATGATTATTCGTTGTGAAACCTGTACGCGTCCCGCCATGCCCTACATCGCAAGCCGTGTTGGTGCAAAAAATGCTGCATCTTTGGGATATGGAATTAGCGAAACTTCCAAGGTGTGCACACAGACCATCGCAGCGTCATTTGGTCTCTACGAATCAGAGTCAGGTGTGGCCAACGCATACATGAATGACAACTTGGCCTATGGCCTTCCCAACGGGATCGGGCCAGAAGTTACCGCGATGAAGGCCGCAGGCGTTGACTTCATCGCCACTTGCATGGACTTAAACGGCATGAAGACACTCGCCCAAGAACTAGACCGCCAAGGAATGGGTGACGTCGTGCTCTATCACCCCAACTCATACGATCAAACCTTTGTGGCTGAGAACGCCGCCCTATTTGAAGGTGATCTGGTCACGGTAGGTTTTCGACCCTTTGAAAGCACCTCTGATAAGGGATCAAAAGATGAATTCCTGAAGTGGATGGATGAACTTGGCTACCAACCAAATGAACTCGCAATGGTTGGCTGGATCTCGGCCACACAGGTGTTTGACAGCTTGATTGCAGCAGGGCCTGAATTTAACCGTGAAAAAGTCATTAGCTCATTCCGAGCAGTGAAGGAATACACCGCTGGCGGTCTATTGCAACCAATAGACATGTCCACGGCATACATCCCTTACGTTTCAGGAAGCCCTGATGCAGCAGCCGAGACCCAGTGTGAATCCTTTGTGGTGATTGTCGGTGGAAAGTTTGAGTTCCTTGACGACGCTTCAAAGCCTTGGTACTGCTGGGCACCCGGAGCAGATGCAGAGTTTGAACCTGAATTGGTTGATTTCGACTGACACTGGTCGAACTAATTCAGTCGCTGGACAACAATGCTTTTTGCATCATCAGTTGCTGAGGACTTTCTGCGTGGAATTCTTCAGGGCCTACCCCCTGGTGCGGTTTATGGGCTGATTGCAGTCGGGTTTGTACTTGCGTACAAGACTTCTGGTGTCTTTAATCTCGCCTTCGGTGCACAGGCATACATCTCGGCAGCTTTGTTCTTCCACGCAAGAAATGAATGGCAATGGAATGTCGTTGTGGCATTCACATTCGCAGTCTTTCTGGTCGCCCCAGCAATTGGCCTGATCCTCGAAAGACTTATCTTTCGCCATCTCCCACCAGGGTCGGCGTTAGCCAAACTCGTTATCGCCATCGGTTTGTCAGTGGCTCTTCCACACTTGTTTGAATTGCTAATTGGATTTGAACCCGTTGGTGGCAGAACACCAGAAGGATTGCTCCCAAATGGTGGTGGGGTCTTTTATGACCCGTTTGGGGTTTACCCCTTAAGTAGAAATGAGTTGACCGCATTGGTTGTAGCGGTCATAGCAACGGCCCTACTAACTGCACTGTTCCGGTTTTCAGCCATCGGATTGCAGATGCGAGCGGCTGTTGAGAGCCCCCGCATGACAGAACTTAACGGCATACGTGCCGATCGCGTAGCAGCGTTTAGCTGGGCACTGTCGAGCACCTTTGCCGGGCTTGCTGGTGTATTGATGGCTCCACGATTCAACACACTCGCTGCACCTGACTATTTCAATCTCATCATTGTTGCGATTACAGCAGCTGCATTTGGAAGATTGATGAGTTTGCCTCGCGCATTGGTCGGTGGTTTTGGCCTTGGCATTCTCATCGCTCAGGTTGACACTTTCCTGCCACGATTTTCAGCCAACAATTCATGGGTTAAGGCAATAGAAGACAATGTGACACCTGCAATGCCATTCATTGCACTGTTCTTGCTTGTGGCGTTCTGGCCACCATTGAGAGCCAACAAAGACCAAGTTGATCCTCTTTCAGGAGTGGATCCACCGCCCCAACTTCCAGTTGCCGTTGTACGCACACGATTTATGACCAATCTCACACATTCAGTGGGTGTCGGATTTTTGTCCGTCGTTGGTTTTGTTGTTATGACCCGTGCTGATAAGTCCTGGGTTTTTCTTGTGACACAGGCTGCGATTATTTCCTTGATTCTGCTGTCCATAACCGTACTTACAGGCCTGGGTGGAATGATCTCGCTTTCACAAGGTTCCTTTGCGGCCATCGGTGCCTTCACCGTTTTCCAACTGGCAGATCGCACTGGCATGTCAACTGTTTTGGCTGCTGTGATCGGTGCGCTGGTTGCCGCTGCCATTAGTGGATTACTTGCCATTCCACTTGTTCGACTAGGTGGAATGTGGGTTCCAATTGCGACGCTTGCGTTTGCATCATTTTTCGATGCAGTGGTTGTCAAACTTCCGTTTGTTGGTGGTGGTGATAAAGCACTTATTGAAGGGACCCGAATCCCACGACCAGTGATTGGTCCATGGAATCTCACTAACGACAAGACTTTCCTCGTGTTTGTCGTCCTCATACTGATCGCCGTTAGCGCGGGAGTAATTGCCATTCGCAGCGGCACACTTGGTCGGAGTTTGGCTGCACTTCGTGGGAGTGAAGTGGCGAGTCAATCAATTGGTGTTTCTCCCGTTCGGCCACGAGTGATTGCATTTGTAATCTCTGGCTTCATCGCTGGTCTTGGTGGAGCACTCCTTGGAATGCAACAGGAGAACGTGAACTATGCAGGTAATTTCACTCCCTATGCAACTTTGTTCTGGCTAGTACTCGTAGTCACCCTTGGGTCTCGAACTGTTGAAGGAGCGATCCAAGGTGGGGTTGGCTTTTCGCTCTTTGACCGAATTATTTTCCGGGGCGATCTCTTTGGCTGGATTTTGCGAGATCCAGATCGTGTTCCCGGATTCTTTCCTGTTTCAGCAAAATGGCGATTTGTCTTGTTTGGTCTCTCCACAATTGGATTCGCCAAACATCCTGAAGGACTCGTTGAAAGCGGCAAACGAAAGTCGCACGAACGCATGGAGCGTCGTCGTGCACGACGAGAGGCGAGAAAGTCCCTCGAGGGCGCGTCATCATGAGCGGCATACTTCTTGACGTTAGGAACATTGGCAAGAACTTTGATGCCATCGCTGCCTTGAGTGAGGTCAGTGTCCAAGTTGAAGCTGGAGAACGCATAGGTATCATCGGTCCCAACGGAGCCGGAAAAACCACTTTCTTCAATTGTGTTCTCGGTGTGCTTACACCCGACACCGGAACGGTGTATCTGGCAAGTGAAGACATCGGTCAATTTCCTGTACATGAGCGTGCGCGACGGGGAATCGGGCGAACGTTTCAGCGCATTGAATTATTTAGCGGCTCAACGGTTCGTGATCACTTGCTGATAGCTGAGCGCATTCGCCGTGGGACCGGAAATTTATGGCGGGATCTAACGGGACGAGGAAAACCCCGCATAGAGGAGATTGAAGCATGTGACCATGTGCTTGATCTACTTGGTTTAGGTGAGTTGGCGAACCGACCAATTGAACAGCTCAGCCTTGGTCAAGGTCGACTTGTAGAAGTTGGTCGAGCACTCATGACACAACCAAAGGTTCTTCTACTTGATGAACCATCATCGGGTTTGGATCATCAAGAGACTGCAGATCTTGCAGAGACCCTTCTTGGGGTTCAGGCATCCTCTAATTTTTCTATCATTCTCGTTGAACACGATGTGGAACTTGTCGCATCATTTACAGACCGTTGTTATGTGCTCGACTTTGGTCGCTTAATCGCTAGCGGTGCGACACAAGAAGTATTGACAAACCCGGTTGTGCGTGAGGCTTATCTTGGGGAGAACATCTCGTGAACCCGATACTTACATTGGAGTCTGTCTCGGCGAATTACGGGCCATTCAATGCAATCTTTGATGTTTCATTCTCAGTCAATCCTGGAGAGGCCGTCGCTTTGCTTGGTGCCAATGGAGTTGGTAAGACAAGCGTTGCCCGAGTGGCCAGTGGTCTTATAACCCCATCCAGTGGGAAAACCATTGTTGATGGTGTAGATATCACGGGTGCAAGACCGCATCGCTTTGTACAAGCGGGAGTTGCCCATGCGGTGGAAGGGAGGTCGGTGTTTGCCTCACTGACCGTTGAAGAGAACCTGCGCCTCAGTTTCCAAAGAGTTTTCGGCCGTAGTGGTGTACCTACAGCAATCGAAAAAGCGTTCTCTGAGTTCCCAGCCCTAGAACGCCGGCGTGACCAACTTGCAGGAAAACTTTCAGGTGGCGAACAGCGCATGCTTTCACTTGCACGAGTGTTAGTTGAAGCTCCAAAGCTACTGATTGCCGATGAACTCTCACTGGGCCTCGCACCCGTCATTGTGAAGAAAATTTACGATCAACTAGCGCGTCTGCGTGCAAATGGAACAGCACTTCTAATTGTCGAGCAACAAGTTGGCCATGCACTGAAGCTATGCGAAAGGGCAATCATCCTTGAGCACGGACGCATTGTGTGGGCGGGCCCGAGCAATCAAGCTACTGAGCGCTTGGCGATGCGATTTACTGAAAAGTGATTTCACTTAGAAGGCTCCAGCACAACCTTGATTGCTCCACTTGTAGCTTGATCACCTAGTGCTGCGAAAGCATCCTGCCATTTTGACAAACCAAATGTGTGAGTGATCATTGGCTTGAGATTGACACGCCCCTCACTAGCTAAACGTAAATAGTGCTCAATCCCGTGACGGCGCTCACCATTGACCTCCTCATACCCAAATGCGTTGGAACCAACGAGGGTTATCTCCTTGAAGTACAGAGGGCTCCATTCCCAGCGACCTGGCGCATGCACTCCACTCTTCACGAGCCGCCCACGCGACGCGAGTACACGAACAGCCACTTCAAGAGTTTCAGGCTTGGCAATGGTGTCGTAAACAACATCAATAAATCCAGGGAAACACATCGGTATGCCATTCAGCCCCTTCATGGTTGGCTTCAACACCCCACCTGACCAACTTGCGAGTTCCTCCACCATCTCTGCCTTTTCAAGTGGACGAAAGATCTTGTTCGCACCAAGTTTCCGCACGAGATCAACCTGGCTGTCAAAGCGAGCAACAACACCAACCTCGACGTCTGGATACAAAGCATGGAGAATTGCCACCACAGAACTTCCAAGGGCACCCGCTCCCCAAACGAGCACGCGACCACCAGGTGGTGGTGGATTACGAGTCACACTATGCAACGAAACTGCAAAGGGATCAGCCAACACTGCTGTTCGATCATCCATGTCATCGGGCACCCGAAACAACATCGAAGAGTGTGCCGGAAGTAACTCGGCAAATCCTCCACTTGCATCCCGACTCGTACCCGTATGAATCCCTTTTGCAATAGGACCCGTCGTGAAACTCCAACACAAACTCAAATCTCCAACAGCACAAGCTGGACAAACTGGGGTAACACCGCGAGGCGCACATGAGAGCCAAGGATTGAGTACAACTCGATCCCCAATATCGAACCCAGTAGCTTCAGGACCCGCACTGTCCACCACCGCAACCACCTCGTGACCAAGGATCTGTGGAAACGAGGTCATCCCACTCATCGCACTATCGCTGTCGTCTTCGAAGTCAAGAAGGATCTGCTTTGAATCAGAGCCACAAATGCCAGTGAGGATTGGACGAATGACATACCAATCTGGTCGCAATGGCTTCGCATCCGGCACTTCAAGAAGTGAACAGGGTGTCGTAGCGATATTCTGCACCAACTTCGGTGCATTTGGTGGTGGGCTAAATGGCTGTGGTGCAGTACCAAAAACGAGGGCCTTCATTTTTTATCCTTGGACTCTGTGTACTGAACTGCTCCTTCAATGAACATCTCAATAGCCGAAGTCTTGAACTCGACAACAGGTTTTACATTCGGAACGTAGTACTCGAATTGATCGCCATTGATTGCATCAACAATGACTCGAGCGACTTTCTCGGGTGATTCAAGATCGCCATCGTAGTGGGCAGGGTCATTTCCAGGGCGATCCCAGATATCGGTTGCTATCGGACCAGGCAACACGAGCCGAACACGAATCCCAGTTCGCCAAAGGTCCATCGCCAATGACTCAGTCCAGCCACAAAGTGCGAACTTTGAGGCACAGTATGCAGACTCCGCTGCGATTCCTGCACGTCCACCCATGCTTGACACATTTACGATCACCCCCATGTTGCGAGAAATCATTCCAGGCAACAATGCAAGGGTCATCCTCACAGGTGATTCAAAGTTGGTCGCCATTGTTGTGGTGAGCTCAGGAACAGAGAGTTGTTGCACTCGGCGGCGCATTGGGGTGGCGGCATTGTTTATCAGTACATCAACACAACCAAGCTCCGCTTCAACTTCTTTCGCGTAATTTTCCGCGGCCACGGGATCACCAAAGTCAATTACATCTGTGCGCACCTCGGCGCCCCTTGCCCGACACTGCTGCGCCACAACTTCAAGGCGGTCTTTGCGCCGACCACTTAATGCAATCTTCACACCTTGTCCTGACAGCATCGGCGCAAGTGCGGCACCAATTCCCGCTGAAGCACCTGTGAGAATTATGCACTCACTCATAGTCGAACTTTCTTTCCAGACAGCTTGATATCAGCCATATTTGCCAAACAAAAACTCAGCCACAGGTGTTGCCGATGGATAAGCCCCCGAGAGTCCAGCCATGAGATAACCAGAATCTGCAATCACTGTTTGTCCAGTTAAAGCAACTGAAGATCGACTACAGAGAAACAACAAAACTGCAGCTTGTTCAGCGGGCGTGGATGGCTCTATGCCAATGTCCTCACGAAAATCTGCACCAAACCCAAGCCAGGTTTCGGCATTCGCCCTTGCAAGTGGTGTATCAGTTGGGCCAGGACACAGAGCGTTGATTCTCACACCGCGACGGAGGAGAGCAACCGACTCTGACGCAACATACGCACACATTGCGCGTTTGATGAATAAGTAATTCGCCTTGTTGTGATCAATCACCCACTTAACTGCATCATCCCAGTTTTTGATGGCCAAAAACTCCGTTATGTCAGACAGTTCTGCTTGCCAGCCGAGACCAGCTGCGGATGAGATCATTCCAATCGCACTTCCTGCTGGTAGCCACCCACGATCCAAAAGACGATCAATCATGTAGCGGTGACCTATGAAATTGATGCGTTCAATTCCAGGCACACCATCAGCAACACCAGCACATGACAAAACCACGTCCACGGGGCCATTCAAAAGTTCAAGCGCTGTGTCTATTGAGTCACGTTCACTTAGGTCAATACTGATGAATTGAACACCGGGCTCACTTACGTTGACACGATCCATCACAACGACACGTGCACCTGCATTGGCGGCAAGGCGTGCTGCGGCCTCGCCCATTCCAGTTGCACCACCGACAACTAGGACCCTCTGATTCTCGCAACTGAAGAGTTCGGTTGGCGACATCATTCCCCCAAAAATATTCATGTCTCTATAGCATGATGGATGAACTACCGTGCACCCAGTTTGAGAATAGCCCTGTTTAACTGACGCGTAGACAGTGCCCACGGTCCCGTTGTGGAAATCACAATCTAGGTAAATAGGTATTAAAGTTTCACCGTTCTGCGGGTGTAGTTCAATGGCAGAACATCAGCTTCCCAAGCTGAGAATGCGGGTTCGATTCCCGTCACCCGCTCTCATTGCGAAAGTTTCCGACACTTGATGCGCCGTAGGGTTGTGTTGTGAATAACACCCACGCAGCCGAACGCACGACTACCTCATTTGGCCATATCCCGGCGCTTGATGGTCTACGCGCCGTGGCTGTCCTCTCCGTTGTTGGGTACCACTACGGCATGTTTGGGTTAAGTGGTGGTTTCCTTGGGGTTGATCTTTTCTTTGTTCTCTCCGGCTTTCTAATTACTTCATTGTTGATTGCCGAAGCGGATTCCACGGGTCGAGTGAATCTAAAGGCATTTTGGGTTCGTCGATTCAAACGATTGATGCCGGCAGCGCTCGTCACAATCACTGCGGTAGCTATTTGGGCCGCATTCGAAGTCGATGCAATGCAGCTCAGCTCGATTCGTGCTGACCTCCTGGCCACACTCGGTTATGTGGCGAACTGGCGGTTCATCTACTCGGGTCAGTCGTACTTTGAACAATTCTCACTGGCCTCACCTGTACGACACGCGTGGTCGTTGGCAATTGAAGAGCAGTTCTACGTCGTTTGGCCAGTCCTTTTTGCACTCATTTATAAATGGCGACGCAAGCTGATACTTGCTGGTGTTGTGGCCATTGCGGCTATCGCCTCCGCTCTTTGGATGGCCACAATTTTTGACCCCGACAACATCTCACGGGTTTATTACGGCACCGATACTCGAGCATCTCAGCTTCTAATTGGCGTTCTACTGGCAGTAGTTGTGTCAGGCGGTCATCTAAAACTTGGCAATGTCTCGGCCAATGTTCTGAGTGTAGGCAGCCTTGCTGTAGTCCTCTTTGCAATGTTCACCGTGTCAGATCAAAACGAAAACCTCTACAAAGGTGGGCTCGTACTGTTTGCAGTGGCAGCAGCGGTATTGCTGTTTACATCGAGTCACCTTCGCTCGGGTCCGCTTCATTTCATCTTGTGTTCGGCGCCATTCCAATTCGTTGGTCGAATTTCGTATGGGCTCTACCTGTGGCATTGGCCCGTTCAGATCATGCTGACCGAGCACTCTACAGATCTCATCGGATGGCAGTTAACTGCGCTGCGATTAGTAGTCAGTTTTGCGATCACATACGTGTCGTATCGGCTCATAGAAATGCCGCTTCGCTACAGCAAATGGTCTGGCTGGATGACATGGCGCAGTCTCGTGATTCTTCCAGTGACACTCGCTGTGGCGGCCGGTGTGATTTTGGTCAGCACATCTGGGGCCAAGGACAAACCTGCATACATGGACGCCACACCAGGTGAAGTAATTACCGCAACCACGATTGCGCCACTGATCACAACCACGACAGTTCTTGGCGATGTGCCACTCGGGAAGGTGTTGTTAATAGGTGACTCCGTGGCTGCCTCGCTCCAAGTTGGTTTTGCCCAATCTGCTGCTGAACAAGGAATTGAATTCCAGTCACTCACGCGCCCAGGCTGTGCGATCATCCGTGGTCAGCCTGCAGCTGACGGACAGCCGTTGGCGGTGGGATTCAACTGTGAAGAAGGCCTGGAGCAATACTTGCGGGAATCCATCTTGCCCGCAGGTGCAAAAACGATTCTGTGGATGAGCACCTGGGAGGGCGGTAGCCGAATATTGGGTGATGTCTACTACGAAGCTGGCACCTCTGAATTCGTTGCGATGCAACTGCGCGAGTTCAAACGCTCAATTGATGTCATCACTTCCCAAGGCGCTCGGGTGATCTTCCTCACCTATCCACCAGCCATTGATTACGACAACGAGCTCGGCTTCTACCAGAACGCCGAGGGTCGCAAAATGCAAGCAGCACTTAACGACTTCTACGTCGCATACGCCAAGAAGCACCCGAAGCAATCGGCTGTGCTTGAGTTTTCCGAAATCGCTTGCCCTGGTGGATATCCATGTGTGACCACCCTTGATGGAATCAAGTTGCGCCCACGCGACGGACGGCACTTCACTGATGAATCTTCTAAGTATCTCGGGCTGAAGATGTTCCCTGCATTGCAGCGAGTGCTAAACAGCAACTTTCGCTGATCAACCACTCACCAGGCTTGCAAGTGCCCAAATTGCGGCAGCAAAACCAATCACGCCCATAAAGATCGTGCGAGCAATTGGTGCTCGAGAGAGATCTTCCTCCGCTCGTGGCTTCACTGGTGGCTTCACGATCGCCATCACGTTCCCAGCAAACAGCGCACCACCAAGGGCAAGAACTAACCATGCAAGTAAATCTTCACCAAGAAACATGCGCTAGATCTCCCGGCGTGCGGCGTTTTCAAACCGTGTGAAGTCCGACTGGAACACAAGCTTCGCACTGCCTATTGGGCCCGCGCGGTGCTTGGCCACAATTACTTCGGCTTCACCCTTCAACTGCACGTTGTCACGGTCATATACCTCGGGCCGATAGAGGAACATCACAACGTCTGCGTCCTGTTCGAGTGCACCGGATTCGCGAAGGTCTGCCAACTGTGGGCGCTTCTCCTGGCGATTCTCAAGTCCGCGGCTGAGCTGACTCAGCGCTACAACTGGAATGTTGAATTCACGTGCCAAAAGCTTTAGCCCACGGCTGATTTCGCTCACCTCAAGCTGGCGGTTTTCAACACTTGCGTCTCCGCCCATGAGTTGCAAATAGTCAATCACTACTAACGCCACTCCGCCATGCTTGGCCACGAGTCGACGCACGCGCGCGCGTATTTCTGGCACAGTCACTGCTGAGTTGTCGTCAATAAAGAGCGGCACATCTAAACGATTGATTGCACGACCGATGCGACTCCAGTCATTTGGATCGAGCTGTCCAGTGCGCAACTTGGTTGAATTCACACGCGCCTCGCTGGCAATTATTCGGTTGGCGAGTTCACCACGGCCCATTTCCAGCGAGAAAAACACGACTGGAAAATTTTGGTTCTGTGCCGCATTGACCGCAAGACCCATCGCAAACGCTGACTTACCCATCGCAGGGCGCGCACCAACAATGTTCAGAGTCGACGGCTGCAGGCCCGACAGAATGCGATCGAGTTCAAGGAAACCACTCGCAAGACCGGTTATTGCCGAACCATTCTCACTTGCAGCGGTGATGTGGTCCATTGTTTCGCTGATTAGAGGTGAGAGCGACACGAGTGAGTCACGAGCAGTTTCATTTCCAATCGCATAAACCTTGGATTCGGCTTCATCAATTGCTTTTGAAACATCATCCGGCTCGGTATATGCGATCTCGGCAATGTCAGATGCAACCGAAATAAGACGGCGGAGGCGTGCAGTGTCACGAATGATTCTCGCGTAACGATCAGCGCTGGAAATCGCTGGTGTTGTGTTCTGCAACTCAAGAAGTGCGTCTATCCCGCCCAGATCATCGAGCAAGTTATTGCGGCGCAGTTCGTCCGCCACCGTGACCACATCGACGGGCTCTGAAGAACCATTCAACGATCGAATCGCATCGTAAATGTGTTGGTGCGCCGGCTTGTAGAAGTCGCCAGTTGACAGCCCTTGCTCAATGGCACTGGCAATGGCGCCAGGGGCAAGAAGCATCGCTCCTATCAATGACGCTTCAGCGTCGATGTTGTGAGGTGGAACGCGCGCGGTCACCACGGGTCGGTTGGGCTTGCGCTCATTGGCCATCAGAACACCCTGCCCGAGAAAGCCTGTTGATCGCTAGGGGTATAACCCTGTGGATATCCATGCCCGTTCCTGTGGGAAACCCTTGCCAAAGCAGGGTTTCTCCAATTGTGGACAACTTTGTTGATCTCAGCCTGCGGTGACGGACAGCTTGAGCTGTGCATCCACGTCGGCATGCAACCGCAGTGTGACCTCGTGCTCGCCAATTGTCTTGATCTGATTACCAATGACAACCTTGCGACGATCAATCTCAATCCCGGTCTGGCTGGTGATCGCAGTGGCGATGTCTGCAGCTGTGATTGAGCCAAAGAGACGACCCTCGTTGCCGGCCTTGCCTGCAACGGTGATCACCTTGGCGGTGAGAATGTTGGCCTGAGCGCGGGCGTCATCACGATCCTTGGCTTCACGTAGATCGCGGGCCTTACGCATCTTTCCGGCTTGAACCACCGCGCCATCGCTGGCTGGAATTGCCAGACCGCGCGGCAACAAGAAGTTACGAGCATGGCCATCAGCAACATTCACGATGTCGCCACGCTTGCCAACGCCTGTGATGTCAGAACGAAGAATTACTTTCACGGCTCATGCCTCCGTTGCTTCGGCGGCGGTCTCAACCGTTACGCCTTCGATGTTCAGGTCATCAATTGCTGGAACTGCATCAACTTCCGGTGCGGTGTTCTCTGCGGCTTGCTCTTCGTTGCGGCGCTCGCCACGGCCAGCGCGCACGCTTGCTACTCGCTTGGCGTAAGGCAAAAGGGCCATCTCGCGCGCATTCTTAACGGCATTAGTGATATCACGCTGCTGTTGAACAGTGTTGCCATTCACTTCGCGACCGCGGATCTTTGAACGGTCTGACATGAAGCGCTGCAAAAGCGAGATGTCTTTGTAATCAACGTATTCAATTGACTCGATGGTCAATGCACTTGGCTTTTTGCGGATCTTGCGCTTATCGGTTTTGGCAACTCGTGCGCGGTTTTTCTTGCTGGTCATTTTGGTTTCCTTATTTCGATAGGTAGGAGGGGAAATTCCGGGTTACTAGATCAGAACGGCTCTTCGTCGCCGTAATAGGGCTCGGCTGGTGCGCCACCGCCAGCACCACCACCGCGAGGTGCGCCACCGCCACCTTGGCCATCCTTGCGAGGGGTGCGCTCTACCTGAGCGGTTGCCCAACGAAGGCTCGGCCCGAGCTCATCGGCGATCACTTCAATTGCGGTGCGCTTATCACCCTCGCGGGTTGTGTACTCCCGTTGCTCAAGGCGACCGGTCACGATCACGCGGCTGCCCTTGGTGAGCGTGGCCGCAGCGTTTTCACCGAGGTCACCCCAGGCGGTGATGTTGAAATACGAAGTGTCTTCTTTCCATTCACCGTTTTGCTGGTAACGGCGACCAACGGCGATGCCAAAGGTTGCGACGCCGCGCCCAGCGTTTGTGAATCGGAGTTCGGGATCGCGGGTGAGGTTCCCGACGAGTGTTACGGAGTTTTCAGCCATTGTGTAGTCCTTGTCTGTGAAGTTTTCTGGGCCTGTTCATTAGAACAAAGGCGAGTATCAGACCTTGGCGACAAGCCCGCGCTTGGCGGCCTCGGCGTCTGGGAGACGAAGGAGTTTGTGGCGCACGATGTCATCGGCAATGCGGAACGCACGCTCCATGTCATCGAGGGCTCCACCGGGGGCATTCAGATTGAAGACCACGTAGTAGCCCTCTTCTTTTTTGTTGATGGGATATGCAAAGCGACGCTTGCCCCACCAATCTGGTGTGCCAACAATGGCTCCACCTGCGGAAGCGACTTGTTCGGTGATGGTTTTAATCCATCCCTTTGCCGCTTGCTCTTCAAGATCACCGGACACGATGACCATCAATTCATAACCACGCATTGCGTGACCTCCCGATCGGACTCGGCTTTCGCCGAGGCCCCCGCAGGGGCTAGGTGAGTATTTCTGCCCCTCTCAGCAACTGCTGTTTGGGACCTTGCGAGTGTACAGGGGGTGTCATGGGCGACACCAAGGCCAACGACTGGCCGGCTTAATCCCTTGAAAAGACAAGGTCTCCGCCAATGGCGGTGGCCCTCACCGACACTGAGTTCAGATGAGAGAGGGAACCTTGAAGTGATTCGCCAAGGATTACGAGATCACCTGGATCACCAACACGTGGACCCACTTCGTCACGCCAAGTCTCTTGTGGAGAATTTACGTACGCCCGTAAGGCACTGAGTGCACTGATCGATTCGTCCTTGCCAACAACCGCACCCGTCGCAGTGCGGCGATCTATGGCCGTTCGCATTGCCAACCACGGATCAACCGGCCCATATGGTGCATCGCTCGATCCATACACAGAAATTCCTGCTGCAACCAAAGATCCACATCGATAGAGAAATGGAAGATCAACACGGTCAACTGTTCGTAAATACCGATCTCCTCTTGCATGCACGAATCCTGGTTGTGTAACTATCACGAGCCGAAGTCGTTTGAGTTCGTCGACATATTCATTTGGAACAACGGCTGCGTGTTCAATGCGATCAAAATGTGCGAGTTGTGAAGGACCGACTTCGCGCATTGCTGCAACAATCAGTGCCAGTGCAGTTGTAGTTACACAGTGAAAGGCAACATTGCGACCGTGTGCACGCGCAGTGTTCACAGCATCAACCAACAATTCCACGCTCGGTAGGTCGTGGTCACCCACCACAATCTTCACCGGCCCCTGTACAAACGCCGAGGGTAAAGAAGCAGCAATTTCTGGGGCCCCTGTGAATGAAACACTTTGCCGAACTGCCCCCACAGTTACCGCATCAATTAACAACGAAGCTGACTCCAGCGATCGATACGGCGTCGCATCCGTCAACCGCGTGACTCCAACGCACGCCAGGGCTTGCGAAGCACGCCCAAGATCAGGTGGCGCATCAACTCGTGAAGGCAGGTCTGCGCCCTCTTCGCCAATCAGCACGCCTGTTTCGTGCACAAGACCTGCATCGCGCAACGCCGCTGAACTGAGTACCCAAGCACGGCCACTCTGATGTTGCACACGCACAATTCGCCCTGGCGCTAATGAGTCCAGCGCGTATTTGTCGAGTCTCCCGTGGAGATCCTCGTGGTAATCAACTACACGAAGTGTTTGGTCTATCGGTACTCGCAAGTGTGCGTCTGAGATGTCGCTTAACTGTTTGAGGTGCAAAGAATCTCGTGCCGCGGCGTATGCACACAAATGAATGTGGTTATCCGTGAGCCCCCTGATAACTGCACATCCGTCAGCATCAATAACTGCTTCCTCGTTTGACAGTGATGAACTTATTTCTGTAACAACACCATCGGCTACGCGGATATCTCGGATCACTCCGTCAATATCGGCGTTCTTGATCAGCATTACTTGAGCGAACTGATCGGCGGGCGTTCCTTCAAGTTGAGAGGCTGTGACACGCCACCTGGGCGATGCAGCATTAGTACCGACTCAGCAAAAGACGCAGTGGCCCCCGCACGATCAAGAACGGTGGCAATAACTTCAGCCGCCTGCACCGCCAGTGACAGCAGCGGTTGATTGCGATGGTGGCGCACGCCGAGATCAACCTGCGTAATGGTGTCAATGCCAAACTTGCCGGCAACATCAATCAACATTGCAATCTCGACACCCCAGCCCTGCACAAAGGGTATGTCCGCCATCGCCGAACGCCTCACGGCGTATTCACCAGCAAGTGGCTGATGAAGATCAGCGAGCTCTGGGTAAAACAATGACAACAGTGGACGCGCCACGAGTTCAGTTGTGCGCCCACCACCGCCGAGTTCAGTTGGGCGGTGATAGTGCGCCTTCACGATCGCGTTGTGGTCGTCTAACAACAGAGGTGCAACCAAGCGTGTTACCCAATCGGGCTCAAAACTGGTTACATCCGCATCACACCAAACAACAATGTCGCCTTTGCTGACAATCAGCGATGCCCACAGCGCGTTGCCTTTTCCGCGGCCCTCACCATGCTTTTCATGGACCTCGGAAATCGGCACAACCGTTGCACCAGCTCCGCGCGCAACGTCTGCTGAGCCGTCGATTGAACGATCATCAAGGACGATGATCTCATCCACCAAACCGTTGGGGCCCCCGAGCGCATTCTTGGCAAGGGTCACCAGGCCGCCGATGGTATTTGCCTCGTCACGGCACGGAATACACAACGAAATGGTGCGTCCGGCTTTTGCCTGCACGGCACGTTCACGGGTCCACCCGGTCAAGTCAAAGATTGCTGCCACGTTTAAGTACGGTACTTGACGATGTTCTTGTACGGCGTAGTCAACGCTTCCCCCGATTCTTTGAATGCTGATTCCATTGTGATCACACCAGAAGATGCACGGCGCAGAGCCGACACTCTCATCGCCGATGGGGCAAATGGATTCGACCTCGGTGGTCAGGGCTCAACTGACAATGCAAGCGTTGTTGCCTGGCAAGAAGAGTGGTCACGGCTAGAAGAGATCATTCCTGTGCTGTGTTCTTATGGACTGCCCGTGAGCATTGATACCTGGCGGCCTGAGGTTGCGCGGCGCGCTTTCGCAGCAGGTGTGACCGTTTTGAACGCAGCGAATGGAATGCAGACCGACGAGATGTGGGAAGTTGCCGCCGAAAACAACTGCGATGTGGTCGTACCTTTTCTCTCGGGTCCAAATCCACGTGAGATGGAGATGGTGCGCACAGACCCAATCGGCACGATGATTGAATTCTTTGAGGGCCGCCTCGCTGATGCTGATCGGTTTGGCATGCGTGCCAGGTGCATCATCGATCCGGGAACTGGGTTCGCTCCTTCAAACTGGCCGTGGGAAGAGCGATACGTGTATCAAAAGCGCGTGTATTCAAATATGAACGAGCTGCGTTGCTTTGGTCTTCCGCTTTACATCGCTCTGCCCTGGAAAGAGACCGCTCAACACGATGAGTTGTTGGAAATCATCGTTGAGCGCCAACCTGAATATGGTCGCGCTCACTATCCGGGCAAAGTGCGCCGTTTTGAGGCACGCATTCTCGGTAGCAAATAACTCAGAGGTTTTCGAGCAACCCGCGATCAGTAACTTCATCGGGTGGAAGGCTCTTTTCCCAGCCAAGTGGACACCGCTCGGGCGCAACCTGGCTCAGAGGTGCAAGAACAAACCGTCGTTGTGCATAGCGCGGATGTGGAATTGTCAACACATCACTAGTCAATGTGATGTCGTCGTAAAAAAGAATGTCGAGGTCAAGTGTGCGTGGGCCCCAATGGACCAACCGCACGCGGCCTGATGCGGCTTCGATGTCATTCAGTTGCCTAAGCAATGCCAAAGGATCAAGGTTTGTGTCAATCAGGGCAACCATATTCAGATACGCCCCTTGGTTATCGGGCCCACCGATGGGCGCGGTTTCAAACACATGTGATTGTGCGTTAACGGGAGTGAGGCGCTCGATTCCAAAACGCAGGTTCGCAACTCGATCACCTATTGGACCATCGAGATTGCTCCCGAGAGCAACTATTGCGCGATGGCCCACGGCTTACTTGGTCCGGGTTATTGACACAGAGGTGTTATCAACCGTGGCCGCAATGGGTGGGCGAAGTTTTGTGACCTTCACATCCACACCGTCTACCAATGGAAACCGCAACACAAGATCTGCAATTGCCTGTGCCATGCGTTCAAGAAGAATGAATTCACTGGTCTCAACGAGGGCAACTACTGCGTCACAAACATCGCCGTAGTGAACAGTGTCGTCCAGTGCGTCGGATTTTCCGGCGCGTGCAAGGTCGGCATGAATTGAAAGATCAATCTGTAGAGGCTGGCGCGCCTCGCGTTCATGTGGCAATGCGCCGATCAGCGCTGCAAGCCGTAACCCGGAAATATCAATACGATCAGTTGACACGTCACCCAGCCTTGCGCCTGCGGCCACCAATCGGCAAGACGCGAAGGAGATGGTGCCATGCGCATGTCCTGCAAGCCTCTACTACGTATGCGGTGTACTGGTCATTGCCACGCGTGAATGGAACTGCTTCTTTGGGTTTACTTAAGACGCGGCCGTGAGCTGGTAACCGGGGACCAAACACATACGTAACCAACACCAACTTGTCCTGCTCACAGATAGGGCACGAGATTTTTGTTTCTTCACCAAAGTTGCGCGCTGCACGCATGAGTTCTGGGTGTGCATCGCACACCTGATCGCGACGAAGACGACCCTTTTTGAATTCAATAATCAATGAACGACGCGCCAGACGGTGATCGACCACCGCCCCGCGCGATGCCCCGCGCAGTGATCCCGAAGAGAACGGCGTCTGGCTCTCGCTCATCGGTTCGTCCACCACGCCTTTAATCTTTCACGGATCTCGTGGTCGCCAACAAGCCCCTCTTCAAGGCGAATTTCCATCAGGAAATCAAGTGCTTCGCCAACTTCCCGGCCCGGTCTAATTCCAAGGAACTCCATGACCTGAACGCCGTCCATCTCTGGGCGTAAAGCAGCAAGTTCCTCCTTCCCGGCGAGTTCGGCGATGCGATTCTCCAGATCATCCATGCGCTCAGACAAGAGTCGCGCTTTTTTCTCGTTCCGAGTGGTGCAGTCACAGCGAGTCAGGACGTTCAGTTCATTCAGGAGCTCTCCTGCATCGCGCACGTAGCGGCGCACAGCGGAGTCAGTCCATCCCATCTGATAGGTATGAAAACGAAGGTGCAAAGCAACAAGTTCCGTAATTGCTTCCACATCTTCAGTCGGATACTTAAGTTCCCGAAGGCGGTCACGGGTCATGCGCGCACCGACTACTTCGTGATGGTGAAACGACACCCCTTTGCCTTGTTTCACCGAACGGGTCTTTGGCTTACCTACATCGTGGAAAAGTGCAGAGAGTCGGGTGATGCGGAAATCAAAATCGTCGTGGGCATTCGGCCGTACGTTTTCAACCACCGCCAAGGTATGAGTCAGCACGTCTTTGTGGCGATGAATGGGATCTTGTTCCAGTCGCATCGCTGGCAATTCGGGCAAGAACATTGTTGCAAGACCAGTATCAACTACGAACCAGAGCCCCGCTGAAGGATGATCAGCAGTAATCAACTTGTCGAGCTCAACACGAATGCGTTCCCGTGAGACGATTCCAAGGCGTTCGTGCAAGGCACGAGCCGCCGTAACGAGTTCGGGCACCGGCACGAGTTCCATGCGCGCGATGAACCGCGCAGCGCGCAACATACGTAATGGATCGTCGTTGAAACTCTCTTCGGGCGAAAGTGGTGTGCGCAACACCTTCGACATCAAGTCAACAATGCCGCCGTACGGATCAACCAGGGTTGGTGCATCGCTTGTAACTTCGAGGGCCATTGCATTGATGGTGAAGTCGCGACGCGCAAGATCGTCTTCAATGTTGTCCCCAAATCGCACTTCGGGGTTACGTGAATCGGGAGAGTACGCCTCGGCGCGATGAGTTGTTATCTCGTAGGAGCGACCGTTCTTTTTGAGCCCGATTGTCCCGAACTTTTCCCCTTGGGTCCACACGGTGTCGGCCCAACCAGAAACGATCGCCTTGATCTGCTCTGGATGAGCATCGGTTGTTGCATCAAAATCAATTGCATCGACATCAATCGCGCCTGAATCCAGAAAAAGGTCGCGGACGGTACCCCCGACTAGATACAAGCGGTGACCAGCGTCTGCGAACAGACGCGCCAAGGGCTTGAGTTCCTCAAGCACGGGAGAAAAACGCTCTGGCACCATGTTGCAAGAAGCCTAGGCGTGAGACTCTGAACTCGGGGGCTACCTTCTCTGTGATGCTGAACATTGACCCGACCTTGGCAACAGTGCACGCGGTTGGTGCGGTGACCAAGATCAGTTTCATCTCGGGCCACGTAGCCGGGGCCCTCACTTCACGCACTGACGACATCGCCAAGTGGTGCGCAACATTGGCGCCCACTGCAAGCTTGCGCACTGGTGCAGTAACTACAGACATTGCGGCACTTCTGCAATCATTTGGCTTTACACAGGCACGTGAGCTCGTGTTGTTGGGGCGTGATCTTGATGGATTCAATACCTCGATCGCGATTCAGGATTGGGCTGTCAGTGCCTGGCGATGCCACTTCGCCGCACGGATCGATGCCCAGGCATTTCCCGTCGGTTGGGACATGACTCGGTCTGAAATCACGCATGCGTTGCAAGCCACCACAGATTCAGGCATTGCCTTTGTGAACCGAGGTCGACAACGAATTGGGTATGCGCTTGTTGGGGCATCCTTGGATCATGCATATCTGCAACGAATTGCGGTTCTTCCCACCGCTCAGGGTCTGGGATTTGGAGCCTTGCTTGCGGAATCCTGTCTGCAATGGGCAATGGAACGAGGTGCTGCAAAGATGTTTGTGAATACCGAATCCGACAACCAGCCGGCTCTGAGTCTCTACCAGCGTTTTGGGTTCGAACAATGCGGTGAAAGATTGTTTGTAATGGAAAAGGCAGCCACTAATCAATGATGAAGATGCGGGTTCTGCGTTGCCTCGTGGCTTTGGTATTCATCAGTGTTATTGCACTGCCATCAGGAAGCGTTGTAATCGCGGGGGCCACAATCTCACCAGCGGTTCAAGTGGTGTCTCAGGAGTTTGAGGTGGTGGACTCCTCCACCTTGTCCTTGGTCGTAAGAGTCAATGCATCTGATAAAGAACTCGCACAAGGTGATCTCAAGTTGCGGCTGATTGAGCGTGCGACCAGTTATGAATCTTTTGGTGCGGCTCAAGATGATCTGAACGCTGAAGTTATTGACCAGGTGAATTTCAAAACCGCATCGCTTTCGCGAACTGTCGACGGTGACTACATGGTTTTCGTTCGAATTGATCGCACTGGCGATGACCGCGAGGGTTTGAATATTCGTGAATCTGGTATTTATCCGCTTGCCGTTGTATTCCAAAGCGGCGATGCACGAGTAGCACAAACCATATTCATTCATGTCGTTTCGTCGACAGATCCCGCACCTAGCCGCCTCCCGACCACTTTTGTTACGAACTTGCAGAGTGCACCAGTCACACAGCCCGATGGCACTGCTTTGCTCAGCGAATCAACTCGGGATCAAATTGATCGGTTGATCAACTTGGTGAACAACACAAAACTTCCAATGGTTATCGGAATTGGGCCCGAAATTTTTGAAGGATTAACTAACGAACAAAACCCGGGATACCAGGTTCTGTTGCGCCAAATGCGTCGTACCTTGTCCGCGCAAACGTTGGTCGCGCAGCCGTATGTGAGCATTGACCCCTCCGGTGCGGCACGGGCTGGCTTGACCTCGGAGTTCACCCGCCAAATGCGACTTGGTGAAGACATCACCACCCCGTTGTTTCCAGCCAACCCAACGAGGCGACAAATCTGGATTGCCGACAAACCACTTGATTCATTTGGTGCCAACTTGATTCGTGACAACGGCGCACAGACAGCGATCTTGCTTCCAACCGCAGCTGAAAATACGACCGCGTTGGCCTATCAACCAGTTACAGAAATGGCTGCCGCTGCACTCACAGGTGGAAGTTCAATCAACATCGCCACTGTTGACCCGTTCATTGCCAAGTTGTTAAGCCAAGAAACGTCGAGCCCAAGTGTTGATGCTGCAACCGCGATGGCACATGTTGTCGTAGCCAGTGAAATGGCGACGGCTGACGAGGTATCGAACCAGTTGTTTTTGTCCACCGAAGATGGTTCGTTGCCCAGCACCGAAACTATGAATGAATTCGTCGCGCTGATCGCTGAATCGGATCACGTGCAGCTGACCGATGAAATTCCCACCCGTCAAGGCTCAGCCCCGTATCCATTGCCTGATCGCACGGCGGCTGACTTGTCCGGAGTTGCAACGGCTGTCAATCTGCTCAACCTGTCGGTGATCAATGTCGGCTCGATGTTGCCAGCAGACAGCCCGTTGTTGTTGTCGTGGTCAATGAACGCAGCGCGTGCGGTTTCGAATCGACTCACAGCCGACGAGCGTTCGGCCTATGTTGCCGCTGTCTCAAGTGAGATTGAGACACTCTTAGAAAAGATCGCCATTCCGTCAAAAGCGTCTTTCACCCTGCCCGAGAAAGACGGTGAGATTCGGCTCCAGATTCGCAATGACGCAGAGATCGATCTATCTGTGCGAGTTCGCTTGGTCAGCACAAAACTTGCTTTCCCAAATGAGTCGACCGTGGTTCTACTGCGGGCGGGTTCGACCACTGATGTCGCAATTCCGGTGCGGGCCCGCTCTAATGGGCGTTTTGGCGTCGAACTACAGGTCACAACCCCCCAAGGGAACACCTTTGTGGCCCCACCAACCACGCTCAGTGCGCGGGTCACCGCACTGGCTGGCATTGGCCAGGTTGTGTCGGTGGTTCTCTTGCTACTGATCCTCACCTGGTGGGTGGCTCACATCCGCAGAAACCGACGCGCCGCTCTCGCGCAGGGTACGGTTCTTTGACATGGGGATACGTATTGTCACAGACAGCTCATGTGATTTGCCCGCCGAAGTGGTGGCCAAACACAACATCACAGTGGTACCGCTGACCATTCGCTTCGGCGAAGAAGAGTTCCAAACGATTAGCCCAAAGGATTTCTGGGCAAAGTGTGCGGCATCGCCCACGCTTCCAGAAACTGCCGCGCCTTCGCCTGGTCAATTCGAGGCTGCATTCAGACAGCTAAAAGCTGAAGGTGCAACTGGGATCCTTGTAATCAATTTGTCGCGCGCACTCTCAGCCACAATTCAAAGCGCCGATCTGGCTGCACGCGCAGTTGATGGAGAAATCAAGGTTGCAGTTGTTGATTCCAAGACTGTTTCCCTCGGCACCGGATTGATTGTGGTTGACGCAGCTACCAAAGCCGCCGCGGGAGCATCACTTGAAGAACTCGTGGCTCGAGCCGAGGACCTTGCTGAGCGAACCAAGGTTTTTGGTGTCTTAAACAGCCTCGAAAACCTCAAAAAAGGTGGACGAATCGGCAATGCGAAGGCTCTTCTCGCCTCGGCACTGGCCATCAAGCCCGTAATTGAGGTTCGCGATGGAAAAGTCGAAGAGGGTGGTCGCCAAAGGACCCGCAGCAAGTCACTTGCATTCTTGAAGGATGTCCTCTCGAAGAACCTCCCCGTTGAGAGTCTTGCAGTGCTGCAAGCTGATTGTGATGACGCAGATGCCTTCATTGCATCTCTGCGTGATCTCTACCCAGGTGAAATCGTTGTCGGTGACATCGGCGCTGTGGTTGGTACTCACGCTGGTGAAGGAACTATCGGAATTGCATTCGTAACTCCTAAGTGAGTCCGAAGCGAACACGTTTTCGCTTCACATCGATATCCGTAAACGTAAACGCTTACGCAACTAGCGTCAGAAGACGAAAATGTCTTCCAATGTTGCGCCAAACACGGTCCTTGGGGGCCGATACAAGCTGCTTCGCACCATCGCCGCAGGCGGAATGGCCGAAGTGTGGTTGGCCGACGACCTTTCGTTGAATCGCAAAGTTGCGGTGAAGTTACTAAAGGCGCAACTGGCACAGGACCCGATTGTTGTTGAGCGCTTTCGTCGCGAAGCCGTGGCGGCCGGCGGACTCAGTCATCCAAACATCGTGCAGGTGTATGACGCCATCGTTGAAGACGGGCGCCAAGCAGTCGTTATGCAGTTTGTCGAAGGTATGAGCCTGCGTCAGATGTTGGATGAGAAAAAGAAATTGTCACCCGAACTCACCGTTCACATTGGTGCAGCAGTTGCTGCCGCTTTGGATCACGCGCACCAGAGTGGTCTCGTCCACCGCGATGTAAAACCCGGGAACATCTTGATCACGCCAGATGGGCGCGTGATGCTTGCTGACTTCGGCATCGCCAAAGTGATGGGTGAAACCGGCGAGGACTTAACCAACGAACACATCATGATGGGTACAGCTAAATACCTGTCCCCCGAACAAGTTCGTGGTCGCCCACTCGATGGTCGCGCTGACATTTATGCCCTTGGCCTCGTGCTTTATGAGTGTCTCGCGGGCGGTGTGCCGTTTAATCGTGGCAATGACGGAGATACCGCGCTTGCGCGTTTGACCCGTGAACCCACTGACCTCGGGCGCTTGAACCCCACTCTTTCGCCAGCACTCGTTGGCGTGATCCACAAAATGCTGAACCGCGATCCTGATCAGCGCCCCGCCACGGGGGCTGATGCGCGCAACCAGTTGAAGACCGCCGTAACGGGCGTCTACGACCCGACCACATTGAATGACCGGCGCAGTACCCCACCGCGCGGCGCAACCCCGCCACGGGGCATGACTCCTCCGCGTGGAACTACGCCGCCACGTGGAACTGCTCCTCCGAGTGGAACAAAGTCTGATCGCCGCGACCCAACACCGCGCACCTCCGTGACGGGTCGCCCTGGAAGGTCGGCACAAACGAAAGTACGACCCGTTCTCGCTTTGATCAGTGTGCTTGTGGTTGCTGCGCTCGCAATGGTGGCGATGCTGTGGAACACAATCCAAGGGGGCGACGACAGCCCACGCATTGTCGAATCGACCACAACCTCGCCAGAAGATCTGGGTCCACTGAAGACCGTGGCGCTCAACTCCTATGACCCAAATGATGATGGGCTGGAAAACGAAGACATGATCGGGCTGTTAAGTGATGACGACCCGGGGACTTCATGGACAACCGGCTGCTACATGGACAAATACTTTGGCTCCGAAGTCGGAGCGGGCGTGTTGATGACCATGAATCGGCCGGGCATTGGCACCCTCACCCTCAACATCACAAGCAAGCCATGGATCATCGAGGTCTACACCGCAAGCAACGTAATCCCGACGACATTCGAGGCTTGGGGCGATCACGTGGCGCGCGAGTTCGGTACGGCCACGGGTCCTGCAACCTTCAACGTGACCAGTCCAGCCAAGTACATATTGGTCATGTTCCGCGAAGGCGGGCGAAGTGGCAATTGCAGCAACAAGAACCCGTACCAAGCTTCGCTTGCTTCACTGAAGTTCGCGCCTGGCGCATAGTCCCGCCACGACTGGCGAATAGGGCCAACCGTTAGTCTTGTGGCATGGTCAGCAACCCGTTCACCGATCCCGATTGGGCTGAACGCGTAACACAGTTCATTGCGGACTGGACTGAGAAGATCCGTGCCCGGACCACGCAGCCACTCATCTATCTGGCGCGCGCAATTGTGTTTGGGGTTATTGCAACTATCGGTGTGATTGCCAGCGCCACACTTCTGTTGATTGGCATCATGCGTCTCGTCATCAACGTGCTCGACAACTGGTTCGCCCATTCCACAGCTGTTTGGTCCGCATATTTCATTGTCGGTGGGATATTCCTTCTCGTGGGAATGTTCTTGATGACGAAGCGTTACACAAAGAACACCGACGCCTGAGCGCCGGAGAAGTGGTGAGAGAGGAAACCGCGCCATGAGCGACCGCAGAGAAGTTTTGATTATCGGCTCCGGGCCCGCAGGGCTGACCGCTGCCATCTACACCGCGCGTGCCAATCTTTCTCCCCTCGTGATTGAAGGCGAGCCATCTTCAACTACCGATCAGCCTGGTGGTCAGCTGATGTTGACCACTGAAGTTGAAAACTTCCCCGGGTGGCCCGAGGGCATCATGGGGCCCGAATTGATGGGGCGTTGCCGTGAGCAAGCAGCCCGCTTTGGAGCCGAGTTTTTGACTGCGAAGGTAACTCGGGTCGACTTTTCATCATCACCGAAAAAGGTGTGGGTGGGCGAAACCCTTTATGAAGCAGATGCTGTAATTGTCAGCACTGGAGCACAGTCGTTGATGCTTGGTCTTGAAGCCGAATCACGCCTCATCGGCCACGGTTTGTCAACTTGTGCAACTTGTGATGGGTTCTTCTTTCGCGGCCAAGACATCGGTGTTGTCGGCGGTGGTGACTCCGCACTCGAAGAAGCGTTGTTCTTAACCAAGTTCGCTTCGTCGGTCACCATCATCCACCGTCGCGACTCATTGCGCGCGTCGAAGGTGATGCAGGACCGTGCGCGCGCCAACGAAAAAATCCGTTTCATGTGGAACACTCAAGTCACCGATCTCGTTGGTGACACAAAACTTGAATCAGTGAAGTTGAAGAGTCTCGAAACCGGCGAGGAAACCACTGCGCAATTCACTGGGCTTTTTGTCGCCATCGGACACAGGCCAAATACCGATCTATTCAAAGGTGTACTCGACATGGAAGACAACGGTTACCTGAAAACCGTTCCAGGACGCAGCCTCACCAACGTAGAAGGTGTTTTTGCTTGCGGTGATGTACAAGATCACACATATCGCCAAGCGATTACAGCTGCGGGTTCAGGCTGTATGGCCGCCATTGATTGCGAACGTTGGTTGGAAGCCCAACACGGCTGAGTAGAATTCATCTGCTACTGAGAAAGGAAGCGCAATGGCTGACGGAATTGTCACACTTACTTCTTCCACATTTGACGAAACCATCGGTGGTTCAACCACCGCTGTCGTTGTGGACTTTTGGGCCGATTGGTGCGGTCCGTGCAAGCAGATCGCTCCGATTCTCAGTGAGATTGCTGTGGAGAATGCAGGTCGCTTAACCGTTGCCAAGCTCAATGTCGACGAGCATGGTGACATCGCACAGCGTTATGGCGTGATGAGCATCCCTACCCTTCTCGTGTTCCAAGACGGCGAAATGAAGAAGCGTCTCGTGGGCGCAAAACCCAAGGGCGCGCTGATGCAGGAGCTCGGAGAATTCCTAACGTCCTCCCAATAGTCCCTGGTCAACAGGGTGATGCTGTAACAGAACTGCAGCGTCGGCTCGGTGCCGCCGGATATTTGCCGGCGGCTTCGATCGTTGCGGGCACATTTTGCACCCGTACTGAATCTGCTGTTGCAACCTTCCAACGCGAACGCAATCTGCCTGACACAGGTGTGTGCGATGCGCCGACTTGGATGGCGTTGGTTGAAGCAAGTTGGTCTCTGGGTGAGCGACTCCTATACCTGACTTCACCCAATCTGCGTGGTGACGATGTTGCTGAACTCCAGACACGCCTGAGCCGGCTTGGTTTTGATTGCGGGAAAGTCGATGGGATTTTTGGGCCTATCGCATCGGAGGCAGTGTCTAGTTTTCAGGCCAACTGTGGTTTGTCTGAGGATGGAATCTTTGGCCAACAAACACTTTTGGCACTGGATCGAGTTAGTCGCCAGACCGGCGATGGGCCAGGTATCGCTGCGTTGCGTGATCGTGACCAGCTCGCGCGCTCTGGTGATAGTGATGAGGTTTTGCGCGTGGCTATCGGTGTTCCCAAAGAATTTGAGCACTTAGCCCGACTAATTGCGCGCGCACTGCGCAAAAAACAAGTACGTGTCATCACAGTGTTAAGCGCAGACGTTCATGAACAGTCATTGGCTGCAAACAACTTTGGTTCCAATGTATTTGTAAGTGTTGAAGTTGCCGATGACATCGAACAAAGCGCAACGGTTGCCCACTACGAAATACCAACTTACGTATCTGAGTCGGGACGCGAGTTGGCTACTTCGATCGCCAACACTTTCCACCGCATAGGCATTGGTCTCACACCTAATGTTGTTGGATATCAGCGTCCGGTTCTACGCGAGACCAAGATGCCCGCAGTGTTGTGTTCTTTCTTTGACACCAAACAGGCGCACGATCACACACCGGCCCTTGCTGAAGCGATTGCTTCAGCAGTCTGGGCGTGGCTCAATCAAACTCGCTGATTTGGTTGAGGGTTTGTCCACAGAGTTGTTCACACTTTGTGCGCAAACTTCTACTTGAAGTTCGGGGATAAACCTGTGGATAACTGTGTGGATAAGTTGCTGTTTTTACGCCATTAGGCGGTAAATGCGTTCCAAATCGGCAATATCAGCGAAATCAATCACGATTTTGCCTCTTTTCCCAGACAACGACACCGCCACGTTTGTGGACAAATGCTCACCTAATAACGACTCAAGTTCAACCAGTGCCGCATCACGTACCGAACCAGGACTGACGGGCCTGATCGGCTTGGGCTTGATGCCGGTCCGCCCACTTGCATTGTGAACCGCATCCTCTAGTTGGCGCACGGTCCATCCCTCGTCCACACACTGCTTGGCGAGATTCTCAACCGTGCCGTTGTCGGCGATACCAAGAAGGACCTTTCCGTGGCCCGAGCCGATCTCGCCCATTGCCAGGTATTTCTGTACTTTCGGAGGCAAGTCAAGCAGTCGCAAAGTGTTTGTGATCACCGCGCGGCTCTTGCCGACGCGCCCTGCCACCTGCTCGTGGGTGAGCTTGAAGTCGCTGATGAGCTGCTGGTACGCACCCGCCTCTTCCAACGGGGTCAAGTCCTTACGGTGCAGGTTTTCAACCAACGCCTCCTCAACCGAGGACTGATCGCTGGTCTCGCGAACTACAACTGGCACGGTTGCGAGACCCGCCATCTTGGCCGCCCGCCAACGCCGTTCACCGGCGATGAGTTCGTACTTCCCTGCTCCGGTATCACGCACCAACAAAGGCTGAAGCACACCAATTGCTTTTATTGAAGCTGATAAATCGGCGATCGCTTCGTTATCAAAGTGAACACGAGGCTGATTCGGGTTCACTGATATTGCATCAACTGAAACTTCGCGGAACGCACTCGGCGGAAGGTCGCCCGAGGATGAGCCCGTCTCGCTGGTTGGAATCAAAGCTCCGAGGCCGCGCCCCAACACCGACTTACCTGATTTACCTGCCATGTTCGATTACCTCCTTGGCAATTGCGCGGTATGCCTTGGCGCCGCGACCAGCCGGGTCATAAGTGATTATCGGCTTGCCTACTGACGGAGCTTCAGCAAGTTTGGTATTCCTGGGCACCACGGTTTTACATACCTTGTCGCCGAAGTACTCCCGCACGCTGTCGACCACTTCCTGTGAAAGCTTGGTGCGGGAGTCGAACATCGTGCAGACAATGGTCGAAACCTCAAGATCGGGATTCATGCTCTTTTTGACCTTTTCGATCGTGCGCAGCAATTGCCCCACGCCTTCAAGGGCAAAGTATTCACACTGAATAGGAAGCAAAACTTCTTTGGCGGCGATGAGGGCATTAAGGGTTAAGAGTCCCAGCGATGGGGGACAGTCAATGAAGATGAAGTCGTATTGATCTGCAATGGCGTCAATCGCCCGCTTGAGACGAGTTTCACGAGCCATCGCCGGCACGAGTTCAATCTCGGCTCCAGCCAAGTCCAAGGTGGCGGGCACAAGGAACAGGTTCTTGATCTCAGAGGGTTCAATGCAATCGTCCATGTCTGTCTCGTCAAGGATCACCTTGTAGATCGTTGATTCGAGGTTGGTGGCCCGCATGTTGAGTGCGCTGGATGCATTGCCCTGGGGGTCGAGGTCGATCACCAGCGTGCGCTTACCGGCCTCGGCCAAGCCCGCTGCAAGGTTGACCGTGGTTGTTGTCTTGCCCACGCCACCCTTTTGGTTGGAAACCGCAATGATGCGGGTCTTGTGATCGGTTTCAGACATTGGCTGGAGGGCTCCTCGCTAGGCGAAATCCACTTCAGATATTACCCAGCCTGTTTCGGAGTGCAGAGGATTCCTGGGAAATGTTCCACGTGGAACTTCGGAGATCCTCAATAAACCCCCAGTTGTTCCATGTGGAACATTTACTTCCTTGCAAATAAAGCGATTCCGGACGCAATCGATGGTTTAGCGAAGTCCCTGGGCAGGTTTCCCATCCACCTAGAGCCGTCCGAGTCGGGGGGTTCAGACACCAGAAGGATGGCGTTCGGGGTCATCAGGGGGGCGGCGGCGGAGAATATTCCCTCGATCGGGCTGAAGGAGCGGCAGACCACTACCGAGACCCCGCCAGGCCATTCGGCCGAGCGCGCCACTTTCTGGGCTTCCCCGCAGTAAACCTTCACCCGGTCGCTGAGGCCAAGTTTGCCAATTGCGAGAACGAGGCCATCGCAGCGCTTCTGGCTTCGCTCCACAAGCCGTACCTGGAGCTGGGGGAGGGCGAGGGCAAGTACTAGGCCCGGTACGCCCGCACCTGAACCAAGGTCGGCGATTTCGGCGGTACCAGGAGGAATAGCTTCAACGAACTTGAGTGATTGGGAAATCACTGTGTCGTTGCTCTCGGGCCCGAGGTCGCCCACACTGCGGGCGCGGTCAAGCACCTCCTGCAGGTCTCGGTTTTGGATGACCGACGGATAGTTCAAGCGTCGGTACCTGACATCAGGCGGGTGCTACCACCACGCGGCGATTCGGGTCATCGCCCTCAGAACGTGTGGTGATGCCATCAACCTCGGCCAGGGTGTCATGGACCAC
>JBIIRE010000138.1:0-3982 GCA_044341655.1 Ilumatobacteraceae bacterium
GTAATGGACGATGCCCTTCAATCGTGGGTACGACCACCGATCCCGGCACCCCAGTGCGGCGGTCGTTAAGGAACAACTGGCTTGCATCCGGCACTCCGATCAAGCCCTCTTCGGTCATCTCAAAAAGCCCGAGTTCATTGGTGGGCCCAAAGCGATGCTTAGCAGCGCGCAATAAACGCAGCGCGTGGTGTCGTTCACCTTCAAAGGACAGCACGGTGTCCACCACGTGCTCGAGTACACGTGGCCCGGCGAGGCCACCCTCTTTGGTTACATGGCCAACGATCACAACTGTGAGATCGCGATGCTTCGCTTCTTGCACCAGCCGGTGCGCACAACCACGCACTTGCACGACTGATCCCGGTGTAGATCCAAGCTCAGGGTCGACAACTGTTTGGATTGAATCCACAACGAGCACATCTGGCTTCAGCTCATCAACGCTTCGCAAAATGTTCGCGAGCGACATCTCAGATAGCAACCAGAGATCAGGGGAGTTCACACCAAGCCGATCAGCACGCAACTTCACTTGCTGGGCACTTTCTTCGGCGGTTACGTAAAGACACTTTCGATTTGATGATGCGAGCAGTTGTAGAAGAAGTGTGCTCTTGCCGATACCGGGCTCACCACCAAGCAAGGTGACTGAACCTGGCACTAAACCACCGCCAAGAACGCGATCAAGCTCTGCAATGTGGGTGCTTACCGGCCCACCTAAATGTGTGCTGATGTCGTTAATGGGCTTTGCTTCACCTGGTGGCACTAGGGCAAGGCCAGCCGCGAGCGAAACCTTTTCATCTGGCCCTTCAACATCTTCAACGAGAGAATTCCAAGCCCCACATGTGACACAGCGGCCAGACCATTTGGGATGCGCCGAGCCACAATCGGTGCAACGGTGAATCAACTTGAGCTTGGCCATGCGGTCAGGCTAACTGTTGGGTGTCTGACGGCTTGTACGCCTGCGCTGAGCACGCTGCACTAGGACTGCAAGAACGCCAGCCCCAATCAACCACAAGCCAGCAAGCACGATCAGTACCGTACGCACGATCCCCGAAGTAGTGGCGGCCACATCGTTATTCACCGACGTGTACTGCAATTTTGTTGCATTGCCATCAAATGTCACATGCCAAGACTGCAGACCGTCTTCAGTTGCAACACCAGTTGAGTTTTCAAGCTCACCGGGCAACGATGCGATCAGGTTGATATCTAGCGCATCACCGACATCAACACCGGCAAACTCAAGCGATGCCGAGAACGGTGGGTCACCGATGATTTCCATCACCTTCGCATCCGCGAATGCAGAAAGACCTCCGTTGACTTCAACTGTGCCACTGAGGCCAAATGTTGATTTGTTCGCCTTACCGTTTCGTGTCAGCTTTAGATCCTTGAATGGCCCTTTGGGTCCGTTCAACAAAGCCAACAACTTGTTTGCTTCGGCTGGGTTCGCAAACTCATGTGTCAATGAAACAGTCAAACCACCGTCGCTGGTCTTTTCGGGGCCACTAATAACCCATCCAGCATCGAGATCATCGAAGTTGAGATCTTCAGCAAGATCAGGCACTTCTTTGATGATGTCTGCATCAGCAGTTGCAACGATGTTGATCGAGCCCGAGCCGTCATTTTTGACACTCACTGTGATGTCGGCTTCAACTTTGCAAGCGCCAAGTAGTAACCCAAGCGCAAGAGCAACTAGCCCAAATCTGAGCAGGGGAGACTTACGCGGCACGCTCTATTGATAGCAGAGTGTCACTCGGTTGGTGAGCCGCCGTCACCGGCAAGCTCGACACCTGATGGCGGAACAAATCCCTCAACCGCACGGAACGACAGGCGTTGCTTACCGGGGTTCTCTGGGTCATCCTCAGTGTCAATAACGATGATCTCGCCCGCATGGAACTGCTTGTAGAGAATCTTCTCTGACAACTCGTCTTCCACAAGGCGCTGAATCGCACGACGCAATGGACGCGCACCGAGAGTGGGGTCATACCCGCGTTCGGCCAGAAGCTCCTTGGCGGATTGAGTGAGTTCAATGCCAAGACCCTGGCTTTCAAGCTGGGTAGCGAGACGCTTGGTCATGAGATCCACCATCTGCACCACTTCGCTACGTGAAAGTTCATGGAACACGATCGTCTCATCAATGCGGTTCAAGAACTCTGGGCGGAAGTGGTTCTTCAGCGCATCGTTGACCTTGTCCTTCATGCGCTCATAAGACACTGCTTCGTCACCCTTAGTGAAGCCAACATTTGCCTTGCGCAGATCTTGTGTGCCGAGGTTTGAGGTCATGATCACAACTGTGTTGCGGAAGTCAACGCTGCGCCCCTGACTGTCGGTCAGACGACCCTCTTCCAGAATCTGCAACAGAGTGTTGAACACATCGGGGTGCGCTTTTTCGATTTCGTCAAATAACACCACGCTGAATGGCTTGCGACGCACAGCCTCAGTGAGCTGGCCGCCTTCGTCGTATCCCACGTATCCAGGGGGCGAACCAACAAGGCGACTCACTGTGTGCTTTTCCATGTACTCAGACATGTCAAGTGTGATCAACGAGCTTTCATCGCCGAACAAGAACTCGGCAAGGGTCTTCGCGAGCTCTGTTTTACCGACACCGGTTGGCCCGAGGAAGATGAACGACCCGCTGGGACGCTTTGGATCTTTCAATCCCGCACGCGTACGACGGATGCTCTGGCTCACTGCCTTGATGGCGTTGTGCTGACCGATGATGCGCTTGTGGAGTTCGGCCTCCATATTGAGCAACTTCTGAGTTTCCTCTTCGGTCAGTTTGTAAACCGGAATACCAGTCCAGATTGACAACACCTCGGCGACTGCTTCTTCGTCAACTTCATCAAACAGGTCAATTCCCTGTGCTTTGACTTCAGCTTCTTTGGCAGCTTTTTCTTCGAGCAACTGACGCTCTTGATCGCGCAAGCGACCAGCCTCTTCGAAGCGCTGATCTTCAACGGCCTTCTTCTTCGCCTCTTGTACGTCATTGATCTTGGTTTCGATTTCCTTCAGATCCGGCGGAGTTTGCATGCGCTTGATGCGCAGACGTGAGCCCGCCTCGTCAATGAGGTCAATCGCCTTGTCCGGCAAGAAGCGATCTGAGATGTAACGATCTGCAAGGTTCGCTGCAGCAACTAATGCCTGATCAGTAATGGTTACGCGGTGGTGCGCTTCGTACTTGTCGCGGATGCCCTTCAGAATTTCGATCGTGTGTGCAAGGGTTGGCTCATCAACCTTCACGGGCTGGAATCGACGCTCAAGTGCAGCATCTTTTTCGAGGTGCTTGCGGTATTCATCGAGCGTGGTGGCACCGATGGTCTGGAGTTCACCACGTGCAAGCATCGGCTTCAAGATCGATGCAGCATCGATTGCACCTTCGGCAGCACCTGCACCTACGAGAGTGTGAATTTCATCAATGAAGAGAATGATGTCACCACGGCTCTTGATTTCCTTCAGCACCTTCTTCAAGCGCTCTTCAAAATCACCGCGATAACGGCTACCAGCCACAAGTGATCCAAGATCAAGTGTGTAGAGCTGCTTGTTCTTGAGAGTGTCAGGCACATCGTTGCTCACGATGCGTTGTGCAAGGCCCTCAACGACTGCGGTCTTACCAACACCAGGTTCACCGATGAGAACGGGGTTGTTCTTTGTGCGACGCGAGAGAATTTGCATAACGCGCTCGAGTTCACGCTGACGACCAATGACAGGATCAAGTTTCTTGTCACGCGCAGCCTGTGTGAGGTTGCGACCAAATTGATCAAGAATCTGGCTACTACCTTTTTCACCAGCTTCTTCACGAGCACCTGCGCCAGTTGGAGCACCACCGCTGGAACTTGGTGCGTCACCCTTTTGTCCACCAGGGCCCTGGTAACCAGAGAGCAATTGAATGACCTGCTGGCGTACACGGCTTAAATCTGCTCCGAGCTTCACGAGCACCTGCGCAGCAACGCCTTCACCTTCGCGAATAAGCCCGAGCAAGATGTGCTCGGTACCT
>JBIIRE010000139.1:0-3953 GCA_044341655.1 Ilumatobacteraceae bacterium
CGTTATCGGTGTGGTGATTCAAGCGGGTTCAATGAACTTCCAAGAAATCGTCGTGGCTCAAAACGCTGGAGAGATTTTTGGATGGAATGGAATCGGCAATCCATACATCCTCACTCAGATGGTTGGATTCATCATCTTCATGATCGCGGTGCAAGCCGAACTCACACAAACACCCTTCGACATGCCAATCGCAGAGTCCGAATTGGTTTCTGGATACATGACCGAGTACTCGGGTTTCCGATTCCTGATGTTCTTCATTGGTGAATTCGCCACCGCTGGTGTGTTCTCTTTGATCGCTGCGGCACTGTTCCTTGGCGGTTGGGGAATCCCGTTCGCGTGGTTTGGTTGGGACTCAATGGACTCAATCGACAACTGGATGAACATTGTCGGCCCGCTGATCATGTTCACCAAGATGATGGTGCTATCGGGCATCATCATGTGGGTGCGTTTTTCGTATCCGCGATTCCGTGAGGATCAACTGCAGAAGTTTGCCTGGAAGGTATTGATTCCAGTGTCGCTTCTCAACATCATGGCAACCGCAATCCTGAAGGTGGCGTTCTGATGCCGAAGGTACCTGGTCTCATCAAGGGTCTCGGCGTGACCCTGTCCACAATGTTGCGCACCGCCAAAGAGGGTTCGCACACCATTCAGTATCCGCACGTAAAGGAAGCGCCGCCGATCCGCGCACGAGGTGTGATTGCGTTGCACGAAGGCAACTGCACTTCTTGCATGCTCTGCGCTCGCTCATGCCCGGACTGGTGCATCTTTATCGAAGGCCATAAGGAGCTTGCTCCGCCGCGCCGCGCAGGCGGTGCTCCGCGCAAGGTAAACAAACTCGATCGCTTCGACATCGACTACGCACTCTGCATGTATTGCGGCATCTGTGTGGAGGTGTGCCCATTTGATGCGCTCTTCTGGAGCCCCGAATACGAGTACTCGGAGCCCAAGATTGCCGACCTACTCCATGACAAGCGCAAACTCGGCGAGTGGATGGAAACCGTGCCTGAGGCACCCGAGCTTGATGCAGGTGCGGACAAGAAGGGCAAGAAGTAATGGTCGCCCAGAACATCTTCTTTGCGATCTTCGCCGTGATCATGGTTGTTGGTGCATTGCGTGTGGTGACCTCGAACAATGTGGTGCACGCTGCTCTGTGGCTTGTCACCGTTCTCGCTGGTGCCGCGGGTCAGTACATCTTGTTGTCCGCTGAGTTCGTGGCAGTTACCCAGGTGCTCGTTTACATCGGTGCCGTAATGGTGCTGTTCTTGTTTGGCACCATGCTCACTCGTGCGCGTCTTGGGGAAGAGACGGACCTCAACAACAAGACCTGGATATTGGGCATTCCTGTTGCTTTGTTGCTCTTTGGCACGATGTCCTATGCCTTGATTGATTCCTTCGGCGATGAGAAGTTGCCAGAAGATGCCACAGTTGTGTCTACCCAAGTGATCTCAGACCAAATCTTCGGTCCCTATTTGATCCCGTTCTGGGCACTTTCGTTCGTGCTGCTCGCCGCCACAATTGGCGCAATCGTTTTGGCCAGGAAGGACTGAATCAAATGTTGTTGAACCAGTTCCTTTTGCTCGGTGCAGTGCTGTTCTGTATCGGCGTGTACGGCGTGATCGCCCGTAAGAACGCAGTCATGGTGCTCATGTCAATTGAGTTGATTCTCAACTCGGTGAACTTGAACCTGCTTGCATTTGCAATGCGCAGCGGCACAGCTGACGGGCATACATTCGCGTTGTACATCATCGCGGTGGCTGCTGCTGAAGTTGGTGTTGGTTTGGCACTTGTGTTGTTGATTTATCGCAACAAGCGCAACATTGCGCTTGAAGACCTGTCCGAGATGAAGGGCTGACGATGATTGCAGCTGTAGAAACCCTGTCATCGGGCTGGTTCCTTGAGCACGCATGGTTGATTCCAATCATTCCAGCGGTTTCATTTTTCTTGATCATCTTCTTCGGCAAGAAGATGCCCATGAAGGGCAGTGAGATTGGTATCGCCTCAATGGTCGGCGCGCTTGTGCTCTCCGCTGGTGCTGCTTATCAATGGATCCAGCGAGTGGATTCAGCCCCTTCGAAAGAAACCTTCATTAGCCCAGTAGTTCGCACATGGAATTGGTGGCAAAACGATGGATTTAGTGTTTCCATCGGGCAACACATTGATGGCTTAGCAATCACCATTCTTGTGGTGGTGGCGTTTATCTCCACGTTGGTCCAGATCTATTCGGTTGCGTACTTGCACGGTGATCGTCGATACACACATTTCTTCGCAGCGCTAACCCTGTTCTCTGCGGGCATGTTGAACATGGTTGTGGCCGAGAACATGATCCAATTAATTCTCGGTTGGGAAATCATGGGTCTTTGCTCGTTCATGTTGATCGGGCACTGGTGGGAAGACGGCGCCAATAGCCGTGCTGCACTGAAGGCTTTCTTCACCACGCGTACCGGAGACGTTGGCCTCTTGGTCGGCACCAGCGTGTTGTACTTCAGCGCCAACAGCTGGACCCAAGAACACCTCGGGCTCTCGGGCTTTAGCATTCGCGGTCTATCAGCCTGGGCGTTGTCGGGTGACCCCTCGAGTGCAGCGATAACAGTCGGAGCGGTAGCGCTCTTCATTGCGTGCATTGGTAAGTCGGGTCAGTTCCCGTTGCACACGTGGTTGCCAGATGCAATGGCAGGCCCCACACCGGTGTCGTCGCTGTTGCACTCATCGACCATGGTTGTGGCCGGTGTGTTCCTCGTGGCACGTCTCTATCCAGTTTTCTTCGAGGGTTTGAACATCCTCGGCGGCAATATGAACTTGATTGTCCTGATTGGTGGCATCACGATTGTGATTGCTGCTGCTTTGGCATTTGTTCAAAACGACATCAAGAAGGTGCTCGCGTATTCAACGGTCTCGCAGCTTGGCTACATGATGATGGGTTTGGGTGCTGGAGCATGGCTGCCCGCGGTGTTCCACATTTTTACTCACGCATTCTTCAAAGCGTGTTTGTTCCTCGGTGCTGGTTCAATCAGCCACAGTGCCTCGCATCATTCGTTTGACATGAAGAAAGACATGGGTGGTTTGCGCAAGGTAATGCCGATCACCTTCGCCACGTGGATTATCTCCACGCTTGCGCTTTGCGGTGTGTTCCCATTCTCAGGTTTCTTCTCTAAAGACGAAATCATCGACAACGTGGGCCACAACGGATACAACCTCTTCATGATCGTTGGCTTGGTCGGCGCATTCATGACCGCTGCCTATATGACCCGCGCTACATACCTCACCTTCTTTGGTGAAGCGCGCGGAGCATCAGCTGGTGAACACCACGAAGAAGAACACGATGGTCATGATTCACATGCGGCACATGACGCCCATGCCTCGCATGACGCACACGACTCGCACGATGCTCACGCTGGACCGCGTGAGAGCGGGTGGCTGATCACTGTGCCGCTGATCTTGCTCGCAACGCTCGCCTTCAGCTCAGGCTTTTTGAACGCTCTTCCATTCGGCGAAAAGTGGGAACGCTTCAAAACTTGGGTGGAGCCGCGCTCAGAGGTGGTTCTGGATTCCGGCTCAATGGCAAGCGGTCCCGGGCATGCAATCGCTCCAGTGCGTCCAGTTGCAGAGAGTGAGCACGGCGAAGGTCACGGCTCAGTCTGTGGAACTGAAACACCCGAAGAAGGCACCTGTTACGCACCAAGCCTGAACCATGCGAAGTTCAAGTGGAGCAAAGCGATGTTGTCGCTGTTGATAGTTGCTGCGGGCATTGTGATTTCCTGGCTCATCTGTGTGCAGTTGTACACACGCAAGAACGCCAAACTGGTCGGCCTCACCGCCCGCAACAAACTGTTGGGTGCTGGCTATCTCTTCTTGTTGAACAAGTACTACCTGGACCACCTATATGAAAAGGTCATCGTGCGTGGGATCGCGGGCCCGATCGCGCGCGGTGCTTACTGGGTGAACCAAAACATTCT
>JBIIRE010000140.1:0-3942 GCA_044341655.1 Ilumatobacteraceae bacterium
CGGTAAATCTGTCGGGCGCACGAAACTGCGCGAATGGATCAGCCCAAACAAATCCGTCGAAGGTTTGATCGGTGGTGCAGTGGCCACGATCATTGCCGCAATCATCATCGGTTCTCAGAGCGACACTTGGAATTCTCTTGGTGAACAACTGCTGCTCGGCATTGTCATTGCAATAGCTGCTCCGCTTGGTGATCTTGTTGAGTCGATGTTCAAACGCAATCTTGACATTAAGGATTTCGGAAATTCGATCGCAGGCCATGGGGGTGTGCTTGATCGATTTGATGCCTTTTTGTTCGTGCTGCCGTCGGTGTACTACCTGACGGTGGTGCTTGAACCCTGGGTTTCCTGACCTCGGATGGCCCAAGTCCGAGTAGCTGTTGGGGGATCATCGGGTTCCATAGGAACTCAAACACTCGATGTGGTTCGGGCTGAGTCCGAGCAATTTCGAGTTACCGCGCTAAGCGTGCACTCTTCGTCTGATGTCTTAATTGAGCAGGCCAAGGAGTTCCGCCCGGATCTCGTAGTAGTTACGAATCCTGCAGAGATTGATCGTGTTGCATCGGCGTTGCCGGGGGTGACCGTTTCGTCAAACATCACTGACTTAGTTGAGGCCGCAGATGTAGTTGTTAATGCAGTGGTTGGATTCGCTGGATTGCCCCTTACTGAAGCAACACTTCGGGCAGGCAAGAGACTCGCGCTTGCAAACAAAGAATCTTTAATTGCTGCTGGACCGGTAGTTCAGCCTTTGCGCAAGACACCTGGTGCGGAGCTAGTGCCCGTTGACAGCGAGCACTGTGCGTTACATCAATGTTTACGCGCCAGCACAAATGTGGATCGTGAAGTCGGCCGCCTCATACTCACTGCAAGTGGAGGACCATTTCGAGGGCGTACACGTTCGAATCTCGCAGGTGTCTCAATTGCTGATGCGCTTGCTCATCCGACCTGGTCAATGGGGCCCAAAATCACAATTGATTCATCGACCTTGATGAACAAGGGCCTTGAGGTCATCGAAGCTCATGTGTTATTCAATGTTGACTACAAAAACATTGAGGTCGTGGTGCACCCACAATCCATCGTGCATTCAATGGTCGAATTCAGTGATGGCTCAACAATCGCTCAGCTGTCGATGCCCGATATGCGGTTGCCAATTGGCTATGCACTTGGTTATCCAAACCGAATCCGAACACCGTTTGGGGCGATCAATTGGCAGCAGTTGTCACAGCTTGATTTTGCATCACCCGATACCGAGACGTTCAGGTGTTTGTCGATCGCATACGAAGCAGGGCGCATTGGTGGCACGGCGCCTGCATGGATAAGCGCGGCCAACGAAGTTGCGGTGGAGGCGTTTCTCAACGGCCAGATTGAATGGCTGCAAATTGCCGATGTAATCGAAGCCACGCTTGAACGCCACGACGGGAGCATTCCGTCACAGGTTGCCGATATCGTCGAAGCTGACAGAAAAGCGCGAGCGGAAGCGTGTACTGTCCTTCGCAGCAAGTAGGTGAGATGACCTGGTATCGAAAAATCCGCAATGAGATCCTGATCGGTGGAGCTGAGGAAGCCCCCGCACAAGAGACCAAAGATGCACGGTGGGTCGGTCTGGTCGTGCTCGGCCTTTTGGTGTGGCTCGGAGTAGAGAACCCCTGGGCGCTTGTGTTCGTCTTTGGCCTCGTAATTTCTGTGTTTCTGCACGAAGTTGGCCACTACGTAACTGCGCGCCGCTCAGGAATGAAAGTCACGCAGTTTTACATGGGCTTTGGTCCAAAGGTGTGGAGTATCCAGCGGGGCGAAGTTGAATACGGCGTAAGGGCCTTTCCGATCGGGGCGTTTGTGCGCATCATCGGCATGAGCTCGGAGGACAACGAAGTTGAACCCGAGGATGAATCGCGCACCTATCGTGCGCAGTCGTACCCGAAACGCATGCTGGTCATAACCGCCGGCTCATTGATGCATCTAGTGATTGCTGCTTCGCTGATTGTCGGCATTTATTCATTTTCCGGGCGATACCAAGAGACTGGCCAAGTCCGCATTATGGAAGCGCCAGCTGCCGAGACCGCAGCAGCAGCCGCGGGGCTGCAGTCCGGGGATCGCATAGTTGCGATAGATGGTGAATCGATGCGCACACGGGATCAGTTCTCGCGCGCAATCATCGGCCATGAACCCGGCGATCAGATAGAAATCCTGATCGAGCGCGGTGGAAATGAAATGGTTCTTGCCGCCACACTCGGCACTCATCCCGCGGATGAGACCAAATCGACTCCCTATCTAGGTGTGTACACGCAATCTCGGGATTACCAGACCATGGATCCATTGCGTTCACTGTGGTGGGGCTTTGGTGACATCGTCGACATGGCCGCTTCCTCGGCGCGGGGAGTTGTCACAGCCCTCAACCCGATGAACAGTCTGAAGCACCTCACGAATTCCGATTCTGTCGGCGATGAATCACGTCCAACCACAGTTGTTGGAGCCACGCAGGTTGGTGGAGCGATCGGTCGCGATGATGGTCTGAAGGGTGTTCTTCTGTTGTTGGCTGCCGTGAACGTGTTTGTAGGAGTTTTCAATATGTTCCCGATGCTTCCCTTTGACGGGGGCCACGCTGCGGTAGCCACTTACGAGCGGTTGCGTTCGCGGCGTGGGCGTAGATACTTCGCCGATATCTCCAAGATGGTGCCGGTCACATTCGTTGTGGTCGCACTTGTGCTGTTTTTGTTCGCTACGGGTCTCTATCTGGACATAACTGACCCACTTGGATGACCAATAGCGCCATTCGGCTGGCAGAATGAAAGCGATGTTCGAACGCCGCACCACCAAGCAAATTCACGTCGGCAATATTCCAGTCGGTGGTGGCTCACCGATCACGGTGCAGTCAATGACCACCACCAAGACCGCCGATGTTGAAGGCACGCTGCAGCAGATTTACGCTCTCGCCGCTGCGGGATGTGACATCGTTCGATGTACTTGCAATGAACAAGAAGCAGCCGAAGGGCTTGCACAAATTGTTCCGCGATCGCCGCTGCCGATCATCGCTGACATTCACCATCAATACAAGATGGCTCTTGCTGCGATGGAAGCAGGTGTTGCGGGATTGCGCCTTAATCCCGGAAACATTCGCAAGCCAGAACACATCAAGGCAGTTGCAACCGAGGCTCGCGACCGCAAAATCCCGATTCGCATTGGCGTCAACGGCGGGTCGCTAGATCCTTCGTTGTATGAAAAGCATGGTGGCCTAACTGCAGCAGCGATGGTTGAATCTGCGATGCAGGAGATGGCTTACTTCCATGAAGTGGGCTTTGACCTCATGAAGATTTCTGTTAAGGCCTCGAATGTGCCGTTGATGGTCGAGGCCTACAGGATGTTGAGTGAACAAACGGATGTTCCGCTGCACCTTGGCGTTACTGAAGCCGGCCCACCACCGGCAGGCCTTGTGAAGGCCACAGCAGGTATCGCTGCTTTGCTCTTGGAGGGCATTGGCGACACCATTCGATACAGCCTCACTGCGGATCCCGTGGAAGAAGCGATCGCCGGGCGCACACTCCTTGAATCGTTGGGATTGCGCGAGCGCAAAAATGTTGACTTGATTGCTTGCCCAAGCTGCGGGCGCGCCGAAATTGATGTGATTGATGTTGCCAACCGCGCAATGAAGGCATTCGCTGACAAAAAGCTGCCATTACAGATCGCTGTCATGGGTTGCGTGGTGAATGGTCCGGGTGAGGCGCGCGAAGCTGACCTTGGCATTGCGGCTGGCAACAAGCGTGGGCATCTGTTCGTCAAGGGACGCAATGTGGCCGTGGTGCCTGAATCTGAGATGGTCGAAGCATTGGTTGAGTGGGCGGAATACATCAACGAACACGGCACCGAAGCGGCAATTGCACGCGCCGATACCGCACGCGCCGAGCGCGAAGCCAACAAAGATCGTTCGGCTGCCCTTCAGGAAAAGGGCGA
>JBIIRE010000141.1:0-3871 GCA_044341655.1 Ilumatobacteraceae bacterium
AGTCAACTTCCAACGTGCAGTCGGGCCTCCAGGTTGGCACCGCCACATCAAGCAACTCCTTGTCACCTGACACCATGAAACCAATCGGCGTAAGAAGATCGGTGATCTGTTCCTTGGTGAACGCGGCGCCTAGTAGTCGCTCAACTTGAGGCACACGCAGTGAAATCTGGGTTGCTACTGGCAGGGATTCAGCGAACGAATCCGTGACACCTGAATGAACAACAAGATTTGGGCAGGTCTCACGCAGAAGCTCCACAAAACGCACAACTGATTGCGCAATTCCATAGGGATCAGTTCCCCGTTCGAATCGAGCAGAGGCTTCGGAACGCAGACCGAGTCTTTGCACAGATGCCGCAATACCTTCAGGCTCAAACCATGCCACTTCAAGTGCAATTTCGGTGGTGTCAAGCCGCACTTCGCTCTCCAGCCCGCCCATGATGCCGGCAATACCAATTGGCGAGTCATTTTGATCGCAAATCAATAAGTCACTGGTATCCAGTTTGCGCTCAACACCGTCGAGGGTTGCGAGGACCTCCCCACGCGTGGCCTCACGAATTCGAAAACCCTGAACTGATCGCAGATCGTAGGCGTGGTTGGGCTGATTGGTTTCAAGCATCACCAGGTTTGAAACATCAACGATGTTGTTAATCGGACGCATGCCTACAGCAGTCAGCTTGTTGGCATGACTTTGTGGTGATGGTTTTACCTGGAGCCCCGAGATCACAATCGACGCAAACCGACCGCAGCGTGCACCATCGATAATTGCAACAGCCACAGTCTTCTCTGGTCCATTGATAACCGAATCAATGTCAACTGAGCCAGAACGAATGGCAGTACCGAAATGTGCAGCAAGATCGCGTGCCACCCCAACATGGCCCCAGCAATCCGGGCGGTTACGTGTGAGATCCAATTCGAATACCACATCGGGGTGTAGGCCCATTGCGGCGAACGCATCGACTCCCAAGGGAGTTGAAGTTGGGAGTATCACGATTCCGTCGGCATCATCTTCGATACCGAGTTCAACTCCGGAACAGAGCATTCCTTCGGAATCAATTCCGAGAATGCCGCGGCGAGAGATCTCCATCCCATTGGGCATCTTTGTTCCAAGTGTGGCCAAAGCGACAGTGTCACCAACATTGAAATTCTTGGCTCCGCACCAGACATGCTTCGGTTCTCCATCACCGGTCGATACCCAGGTACGAGTCACCTTGTCCGCATCAGGATGTTTTTCGATCCGTTCAATCCGCGCGGTGACGACTCCTGCCACAGGAGTGTTGATGTGTTCCACCCCGTCGACAGCTAGCCCAAGTGAATTGAGCGCAACTTCAATGGCATCTACGGAGTCTGGAAGTTCCGCGAGTTCGCGTAACCATGAGAGCAGTACTTTCATCGCGTCACGACCTCAAAACTGGCGCAGGAAGCGCAGGTCGTTGGTGTACATCTCGCGTATGTCGTCGATTCCATGACGTTCCTTGGCCATTCGATCAATGCCAAAACCGAAGGCAAATCCAGTCCACTCTTCGGGGTCAAGCCCGCCGGCACGAAGCACATTTGGATGGACCATTCCGCAGCCACCGAGTTCAATCCAAGTTCCATCAGGGCGACGAATATCGAATTCGGCGCTGGGCTCTGTGAATGGAAAATAAGAAGGTCGCAGGCGACTCGTGAAGTCACCACCAAAAAATGCCTTAGTGAATGACTCAATCGTCCCCGCGAGATCGGCGAACGTAATGCCACGATCAATTACCAGACATTCAATTTGATGGAACACCGGCATGTGTGTGGCGTCGGGCGTATCCCGACGAAATACGCGACCCGGCATGATCGCATAAATCGGTGGTTTCCAGCTTTCCATAACTCGGATCTGCACAGGCGATGTGTGAGTGCGCAACAGTACTGACCCAGGCTCGCCTGACTCCACAAACATCGTGTCCCACATGCTCCGAGCCGGATGCGACTTGGGCATATTCAAAGCCTCAAAGTTGTAGAAGTCGGTTTCAACTTCCGGGCCTTCAGCAATCTGAAATCCAAGGCCCGTAAAGACATCTTCCAAGCGTCGAGTCGCCTGGGTTACTAAATGTGAGTGCCCACGGCGCGCAACAGATAAGTGTTCAGTTAAGTCGAGACGCTCTGTTGCAACCTGTTGAGCGAATGCGACGTCTTCGAGAAGTTCGCGCCGCGCATTAAACGCCGCTTCAAGCTGCTCGGTGACGGTATTCAACATCGCCCCAGCTTCTTTTTTGGCATCAACAGAATTAAGGCGCCCGAGTTCACTCTTCATTGAACCGACAGAACCCTTTTTGCCTAAAACCTCGTTTTGCAGGGAGCGCAGATCATCAATGTTTGTGACTGCTCCAAGGCGACTGATGGCATCGTCAGAGGCGGTCTTTAGCCTCTCTTCAAGCGCTTTGATTTCATCTGTGGCCATTCGACTACCGCCTCCTATTGGCAGTAACGACGCTAATCGCACTCATCATTCGCTCTCAGCCAATTTTCGGCCAGCGATCTCAAAAGCGAGCAGGGTCCCAGCCATTGCGACATTCAGACTCTCGGCACGACCCAAATGTGGAATGAAGACCCATTGGTCAAAGGCCACCTGTGTGTCCAAACCATGGGCTTCATTGCCAAGAACTAGCGCCACCGGACCAGTCATATCGGCGTCTTTGTAATTTTTGGCGCCCTTCTTTTCATGCGAGCTAGTACCAACCAGTTTCCAACCGCAGCTCTTAACCGCATCGAGATCCGATACCTCAACAATTGGCACGTTGAATACCGCGCCCGCACTTGATCGCACCGTCTTTGGACTTGACCAATCAACACTGCCCTTGGTGATGAAAACTGCACCAGCCCCTGCTGCTTCGGCAGATCGAATCAACGTGCCCGCATTGCCTGGGTCAGCGATTCGGTCAAGAACAAGAACCCAGCCAGAAACCGCAACTCGCTTGAGATCCATAACCCGTCGCTCCACCAACCCAAGTACTGGTTGTGGAGTTGTTGTGTCAGAAATCTTCTCGAGAACGTCTGGAGCCAAGAACCATAAGTCCTCACCAATTGACGGCAAAGCTTCGCCCTCGGGAGCGAGTACTTGCGCAACGACGCGCCAGCCCGCCGAGGCGGCTTCACGTAGCAACATCGCGCCTTCGACGACAAGCAAACCCTCATCTAAACGAGCACTGCGGCGCCCCAAGAGGCGCCGCAGTTGCTGAACATTCGGGTGACGAAGTCCGAGTTGACCGGTCAGGCGAGCGCTGCCTTTGCGGCTTCAACCAGCTTTGTAAACGCTGCCGGATCCGTAGTTGCCACATCGGAGAGAATCTTGCGATCGACTTCGATTCCTGCGGCGTTCAAACCGGCAATAAAGCGGCTGTATGACATGTCGTTGGCGCGACAACCTGCATTGATGCGCTGAATCCAAAGACGACGAAATTCGCCTTTGCGCGCACGGCGATCGCGAAACGCATACTGGCCAGAACGCATTACCTGCTCGTTAGCAGCACGTACCGAACGGCTCTTATTGCCGTAGTAGCCCTTTGCGCGCTCAAGTGTCTGCTTGCGGTGCTTCTTTGAACCTACGGCTCTCTTTACTCGTGCCATGGTTTATCTCCTTTTCAAATCAACAGTCGGTTACGGGTTCAGGTATCAGCGCTCGGCGAGGAGTCGCTTGATCTTCTTTGCATCACCTGGATGCACGTCAACGATTCCGTCAAGACGACGGGTGCGCTCGCTTGACTTCTTCTCAAACAGGTGCTGGCGGTTTGCCTGTTGACGCTTCAATTTTCCTGTGCCCGTCTTGCGAAAACGCTTGGCGGCGGTCTTGCTTGTCTTCATCTTTGGCATCGTTGCCTCCTTTTCGAATCTTTAATTCAGTCAG
>JBIIRE010000041.1:0-12497 GCA_044341655.1 Ilumatobacteraceae bacterium
GGCCGAGGAGGTTGCGCTGGAACGCAAAAATTCCGGTGTTGATCTCGTGGATTGCCAACTCTTCGGTCACGGCATCTCGTTGTTCAACGATTTTCATAACGCGACCATCTCTGGCGCGCACGATGCGTCCGTAGCCAGTAGGTGACTCAACCACGGCAGTGAGAACAGTGGCGGCATTTCCACTCGATTCGTGGGCGTTGACCAGTGCCTCAATGGTTTCGGTACGGAGCAGCGGAGTATCACCAGGAAGAACAATCACGGTGGAAGTGTCGTCCAACTCGTCACCGGGGAGGGCGGTCAAACCGATGAGGGCTGCATGCCCCGTTCCGTTTTGTTGCGCCTGCTCGACGAAGTTCACATGGGCCCAGTCAGGAACCTGCTCGCTTACTTTTGCTGAAACACGGTCACCACCATGGCCCACCACGACAATGGTGCGATCAGGCTTCACGTTCTCAAGGGCATAGATGACATGCATCACCATGGGACGGCCACAAATCAAGTGCAAAGGTTTGGGTCGTGTTGATCTCATGCGAGTGCCACCGCCAGCGGCTAGCACGATCGCAGAAACTGTCATGGAACTGTTTTAGTCCCATTCGACGGCTTAGATGGTTCCGGGGAGAGGACTCGAACCCCTATTCTCTGGACCAAAACCAGATGTCCTGCCATTGGACGACCCCGGAGCGGGTCAGGCTCAAGGCTAGCGGAGGCGGGTTTTTGCCCCAGCACCCCCATTTCACCCAAACGACGTTCACGGACTACTTTGGAACTTCCTATGGGTTCACTGATCAAGAAGCGCCGCAAGCGTATGCGCAAGAAGAAGCACAAGAAGATGCTTCGCCGCACGCGCCATCAGCGTCGTAAGTAGCAGTTTGTCCCTCGCTAGGCGAGGGTATCGGTGAAGTACACCCGCGCATCAGGCAGCGCTTTCGCGATGTCTTTGATGTGCCCATGCACAAACCAAGTTGCACCACTGCCGGCCAAGATCGGCTCGATTCCAAGTGCTTTTATTCGGCTGCGCCATCTACCGAGGTCTGGGTACGCGGCGCACGCAGCAGGCTCAAGGTCATTGACGCCGTCGCTGGTCGGGCCGCCGAGATCATCCCAGGTTTTGTATACAACCGGTGTCGACACCTGTAGCGGTGGAACGATGAGTGTCAGAGGCAGTGATTGTGAATTCGCAGGTAAGGGTTCGACGATCTCGCCAATTCCACGTACACGTGCGCGACCACCGACCATGCAAAACGGAACATCGGCCCCGATGCGCGAAGCTGAATCAAGATCGGTGTAGCCCGCCCATCGCAGCACGGTCGCTGCATCAGTCGATCCACCTCCGAGCCCACCACCATGGGGAATGTTCTTTACGATCTCCACTGCAGCAGTTCGATTGGCAAGTGCGAGAGCTCGGAGTGCGATGTTTGATGAATCGTTTGGTACACCTTCGGCAAATGGGCCCGAGATCTGCAATGAGGTATTGGATGATTCTGTAATTCTCACCGTGTCAGACAGCGCAACTGAGACCATCTCGGCATCGATCAAGTGGTAGCCATCAGAACGCACGCCAGTGATTCGCAGAGAGAGTGTGAGTTTTGCTGGAGCGATCAACTCAACGCTTGACATAGCCGCCCCCAATCCTCCACACCGAGTTCTTCAGGGCGGGCATCGGAAGCCACGCCGGCTTGCAAGAATTGCTCTTCTGAGACCACGCCCGCGAGTGATCGACGCAACATTTTGCGGCGTTGCCCAAATGCGGTTCGAACCAACGTGAACAGGCGTTGTGGATCTGCGGAAACCGCAGGGCTCGTGCGGCGATCAATCTTCACTAGCGCAGAGTTCACCTTGGGCCGTGGAAGAAACACCTGAGGCGAGACTGTTCCAACGATTCGTGCCTGTGCCCAATAGGAGATTTTCACTGAGAGCGCACCAAATGCATCTGTTCGTGGCGCTGCAACCATGCGCTCACCGACTTCATGTTGCACCATCACAAGCATCGATTTGATTTGAGGAACTCCGTCTAGGAGATCGGCAACGAGTGGCGTGGCAACGTTGTATGGCAAGTTGGCAATGAGCTTCCAGTCGGTGTGCTCACCGAGAACATCACTCCAGCCAATCTTCATTGCATCGGCTTCAATCACACGCAGTTGCCCAGGATTGTCGGCTTCAAGCTCACGAAGAATCGGTATTAAGCCCCGATCGACCTCAATTGCAAGTACTTGGGCTCCTGTTTCAAGCAGGGCTCTGGTCAGCGAACCGAGTCCAGCACCGATCTCAATCACGCGATCATGTGAATCAATCTCTGCCAGTGAAGCAATCCGCCGCACGGTATTGGCATCAACAACAAAGTTCTGCCCCAACGCCCGTGATGGTGCAAGCCCGTGGGTTGCCAAAAGATCAGAGGCTTCCCGTCGTGTGAGTGTCACCAGGTGATCTCGACGGGTAGTGGTGCATCGGCAAGCTCACCAATCAGCAGATAGTTGTTGGTGTTGAGGGTAATGATCGATCCAACCGGAGGCGGCAAGTAGGCGACATTGAAGCATGTTGTTTGGCGACCTGTATTCAGGTTTGTGATTGTGATGACAATTCCAAGTGGAACTTTTTCTGTGTGGCACTTTCCGTTTGTGTCGTCGCTGAAGCGATGGAACGACGCAAATCCTGCAAGTCTGTTTTGCCCGTAACCCGAGCCATAGGCAATCGGGTTAGTGGCAGTTGGAATGCTGGTCTTGGGGCCTTCGATGTACACGGGCGCATCCGGCTCACCTTCAATTGGTGGAAGGCTGCTTTGAAACTGGGTCGTGGTGGTTGTATCGACCGTTTCGGCATTTGGCCCAGAATCTCGAGTGGTCGCCCAGATGATCGCCGCAGTCGTGACACCAACAGCCAACAGCACGCGCAAGCGTCGACGTTTGTAAATAGTTGGATCCATTGTGGGCAATTTCTGGTGCAGTCAACCCGCGGTTACGGGCGAATTCCTGGGAAAGCGTTATACGCATTCTCGGTTGTGATTTTAGAGGCCTCGTGTGCAGAAATGCCCAGCACCTCGGCAACCTTCGCACCCACAAGGGATACGAGCGCTGGCTCATTTGGTTTGCCGCGATGTGGGACCGGCGCGAGATAAGGCGAGTCGGTCTCAATCAGAATGCGATCACGTTGTGCGTAACGCAGAGCTTCCCGTGTCGCATCCGCATTTTTGAATGTGATGATGCCTGAGAATGACAAAAAGCCACCTCGACTCAAGCATTCGGCAGCTTCATCGGGTCCACCGGTGAAGCAGTGGAATACAACATTTCTCGGCATGCCTTCATGATCGAGTATGCGGAATGTGTCCGCCCATGCATCGCGTGTGTGAATGACAAGAGTCAAATCAGTTTCGTTTGCCAATCGGATGTGTTCGGCGAATACTTGTTGCTGTATCTGATGTGGTGAGTGGCTGTAGTGGTAGTCGAGTCCACATTCACCGATACCGACGACTTTTTCCCGCGTAATCAGATCGCGGATTGAGTCAGTGCCTTCGGTTGCGTCATGAGGGTGTACCCCAACAGTGCTGAACACGAACTCGTTGGCTAACGCAATTTCGTTTGCGAGAATGCTCGTATCGCGGGCGGTACCAACACACACCATCCTCGTGACATTTTCAGAGGCAGCAGCCGCAATGGTGCCGTCAACCGTGTTTCCTTCTCCGGGGTCGTAAACATGACAGTGAGTGTCAACCCACATGTGTCAGACCTGCTTACGGGGAAACAGTGATTCACCCTTGGTGACTTGAACGCCGCCTGGATATCCGCCCCATGCCGCAGCATCGGGAAGTCGTTGCTCGGAGACATCTCCACTCATGCCGATTCGTTCCCAGATCGCTTGGGCAGTTGATGGCACCGCGGCAACAGTGAGGAGGGCAACAATGCGAAGCGCTTCCAGCGCATCGCCCATTACGGCGTCGACTGCAGGGCCAGGTTCTGCTTTCCAGGGCTCGTTGTTTTCAAGATGGGAATTAGTGGCTCTAATGAGTTGCCAAGTTGCATCGAGAGCTTTGCTCGGCTGAACGGCAGACCATGCAGATTGTGCAGCAGCCACTGCCTCTTTTGCAGATGCTGCAAGAGGACTGGATTCTGAAGGTCTCGGACCGATGCCATCACATTTCTTGCCAACAACAGTTGCAACCCTCGCGAGGAGATTGCCGAGGTTGTTTGCAAGATCAGAGTTATAGCGAGCAACAAGACCTTCGTAGGTGAAATCACCATCGTTTCCGTATGGGGTTTCAGCCAATACGTAGTAGCGAAAACCATCAACACCAAAATCATCAATTAGGTCGAGAGGATTAACCACATTGCCGGAGGTCTTACTCATCTTCTCGCCACCGACTAACAGCCAGCCGCCAACAGCCCAACCCTTTGGTGGCTCAATACCTGCAGACATAAGCATCGCTGGCCAGTACACACAATGAAAACGAATGATGTCTTTTCCAATGAGATGAAAATCAACTGGCCACCATGACTCGAACTTCGCATCGTCGGTTCCATAACCAATCGCTGTGAGGTAATTCGAAAGTGCGTCAAACCACACGTAAGCCACGTGCGATTCGTCAAAGGGGAGTGGCACACCCCACTTCAGGGTCTTTCGGCTGACAGAAAAGTCATTCAAGCCTTGCTTGATGAATCCCACGACTTCGTTCATGCGGTGTGGTGGTGTGATGGCGGTTGGGTGATCTGCGTACCACTTGAGCAATCGATCCTCAAACCTTGAAAGTCGAAAGAAGTAGTTTTCCTCTTCAACTGCATCGACGGGTTTTTTGTGGATTGGGCAGAGATTGCTCGCGCCACTTTCGGCGACTAATTCTTCTTCGGTGTAGTAAGCCTCACAAGGCACACAGTAGAGACCTCGATAGACATCTAGTTCGATGTCGCCGGCGTCGTGGCACGCCTGCAGGAGTTTTTGGACTCCAACCTTGTGCCGATTTTCTGTTGTGCGAATGAAGTCATCGTTCGTGATACCAAGCCGCTCCCAAGCTTGTTGGAAAAGTGGTGCGATGTCGTCGGCGAATTGCTGTGGAGACACCCCAGCCGCATCAGCAGCCTGCTGAATCTTGAGACCGTGTTCGTCGGTACCCGTTAGGAAGTGAACGTCCTCCCCGAGCATCCTGTGCCAGCGCGCCACCGCATCGGCGACGATGGTCGTGTATGCGTGACCAAGGTGAGGCTTGGCGTTTACGTAATAAATGGGAGTTGTCAACGAAAACCGCGGCACATCGCAAGGTTAGGTGGACAAGGCACCTTCACACCTACGATTAAGCGGTCATGTTTGAGTTTGATCGCGCAACCAAGGTCACAAAAGTTGGTGGTGATGACACGGTTGGGCAATACGAAGCCGAGATTCTCGACGGCTGGGACATCTACGGTGCAGCAAACGGTGGCTATATCGGCGCAGTGATGATGCGCGCAATGCAACTCCATGGAGAGCGCCCCGATCCGTACACCATCACGGTTCATTATCTAATGCCCGTACCGCCAGGCAGGGCGAGGATTGAAGTTGAAACTGTCAAACGTGGTCGACTCACGAACTCAATGATTGCCAAGCTCAAGATCAATGATCCTTCTGGAAAGTCAGACGGACGAATTGCCATCACGGCCATGGGCGCCTTTGGCAACCTTCAGTCGATCGGTCGCGAGATTGTCAAAGGTCAACCCCCACAGATTCCACCGTATGAGTCTCTGGCTACCGATGCGAGTGGTAGTGGCCCGCAGTTGATGCAACGGCTCGCCCTACGGCTCTCCCCAGAAGATGTTGGCTTTGTTTTGAATCAGCCCAATGGAAAAGGCACTATGCGTGCGTGGTTCGCATTTCCAGATGATCGTCCGATGGATGCGCTTTCTACGTTTATCGCTGCTGATGCAACTGCTCCTGCGGTGTTCAACTTGGTCGGCCAAGCGGGATGGGTCCCAACTATCGAACTCACTGTTCACTACCGACAAATACCAACTGGCACCAGGCTCGCAACGTCATTCTCTTCGAGGTTTGTGAAGAATGGATTAGTTGAAGAAGATGGCGAAATCTGGGACGAGCACGGCAACTTAATTGCTATCTCACGTCAGATAGCAGCGATGCCACTTGCTGATTACTGAATCAGATACGCGCAAACAAATTTGAGTTCCTCAATTTCTTTACAACCGACTTCAAGACGGGTGTATTCAAAACTCAGATAACCAAATGCCCATGTGCGTTGACCAATGATGAGGCGCACATCATTGACCAATCCACGTTCTATGTCTGGTTCCTGAACGCACGGAGTGAACATGAGAACCGAAGGCTCGACATAGGTCTGTGCTGGATTGACATCATGCACGTAACGCAAGGTTCGTGTGTCGGGCTCGGCAAGTACCGTCGTCGCTTCCCACGCATTCGGCTCAGCTGACGTATCGAACAGCCGAATTGAAAGTTCTAGTGCTTCCGCAGGAACCTGCACCCGGTGCAATATCCACAATGGTGCGGAATCCACCGCTGGTTGGTTGAGGTCATTCGTGGGTCGTACTGAATCGTCAGGAATTAGCGGTGGTTTCAATTCAACTTCGGAGATTTCACCACTTGCATCACGGGCCACAATTTTCACGCTTGGCTGTTCGTCGTAAGTGCCGAGTGCCCAGAACACAACCTCGTCCGCGTCTGTGACCGACTGCCAAGGTGTAGCCACACGGCCAACGAAATCGGGATTATTCGGATCCGCGGATGTGTATGTGTTGAGCTCACCGACCGGAGTGGTGTCTACTCCACGCAGTTTGGCGGGCGGGAATGCCAGGTTAGGTACTTGTGTTTCAGAACTTGGCAACGGATTTCCAGGAGTTGTCGCATCAAAATGCTCCATCACGCCGCACTCATTTGCATGGTTGATGCTGCGCAGATTTTGGTAGACCATGCTCCAATGAGTGTCGTTCACGTCAGCCAAACGTGGAACCCAACTTGATCCGATAACGATCGCGGTTGACAGCATTACCGAGGAAAGAGCTAACCGACCACCGACTGACTTTATGTCTTTTGATTCCCAGCGCTTCATGCGTAAGAGAAGAGGAATCAAAGCCACTACTGCGAGAGGGATCAAAACCCAACCGCTCTTGAAGTCGGCGTCGATATTGGTATCGCGTGTGATCGCGATACCCGCTGTGATTGATGCAACTAAGGCGAGAAGTTGAATCCTGTTCTTGAATTTAGGTGTGTCGTAGTCATTGAGTATGTCGATTGCAACTAGGGCTGCAAGCACACATGCCACTGGCGCGAGCACCGTTAGATGCCAAATCCATTTGCTTGCATTGATAACCGTGGATGTAAGTGCGAGTATCACAACCAACCGCAGCAACTTCATTGAAGGAGCTTCGGTTGCACGCCGCCGCAACCCAACGGCAAAGAGTGCGAGGAAACCAAGTACTGCAAATGCGCGGATGTTTGGTGAATTGTTGAGCCCTGCGAGCCAATGCTCGATGCTCAACGCTGACTTTTGATATGCGCGGGCATCAGAAAAATCTCCAGCGGAGCGAAACAGATCGCTCACTCGGTTGTCAAGAATCAATGATGTGAATGCAGTGCCAACAATTGCGACTGTGTTTGCTGCATGGAGTGACCACGGCACCCGTTGGCCGGCACGATGGTGCTCAACCAGCGCAACAGTCGCCACGACCGATAGTGACACAACAACCCATCCCGTTTGGTGAGCTAATACGCCAAGTGCACCAACTGCCAAGACCGTTGCAAAGGCTGACGGTGAGCCACTCTTGAACACTTGCATTACAGCAGCAAGACCAATGGACCACAAGAGCACGATTATTGGTTCGTACCGAAGGGTCATCATCGGCACGGCAACCCACGGAAGGTAAACAACTGCAGCAAAGTAGATCGGGAGTTTTGAATTGCAGTTCGCGGCAATCGGCTGCAAAACCCACCGCTTTAGGATCAACCAAGACGCGATCGCTGCGATTGCGGACGCTGAACGCATAAGCAGAACATTCTCTGCTGTATCAAGCCATAACTGACTTAGTGCGGTCAGCCAATGGCCCTGTGGCATTGCGGGCCACGCATTGTGGAAGTAGTTAGTTACATATCCAAGTGCGCTGAACTTGCGCCCCATCGTTGTCAGCCAGCCATCATCGATTACGGGTGGGGCAATAACCATCGCGCAGATGGTCGTGAAAGCAACCAAGGCCGTTGCAGGCCATGTTCGACTGGTCGGCACAGCCGGTGGGCCGATTGCAAAGTCGTACGTGTGCTCTCTGCGAAGGCTACGAGTCACCGCCAGCAGAAGCACTAGTAGTCCAACGGCCACAAAGAAGGCGACCATTTGCGCACGTTCAGGCTGTGTCTCAGCGGTTTGAATTTCTAGCGTCAGGCGAGCGTCAAGTAGACGCAGTGAATCGGCGGCGTGTATCCCAGTAATTCTTGGGGCGGCGTACAACGAGTCACCACGATCGATGGCGATGACTTGCGCTAGATCTCCGACTCGGAAAGTTGCTTCACTTGTCTTGTCATTGAATAAAAGTTCGACGTCACACTCATCATCAGTTAAGAGGCGGTCAGCAATTGTTTCACCCTCAAATTCAAGATGCAGTGTGTCGATTTTTTGCACTAATCGAAACGACTGAACTACTCCCGGCACTGCAGACAGTGAAAGCAACGTTTGTGAGCTTTGCGTGACTTCAGGGCACTGCATGGTGAATCGCAACGAGTGAGCGGGGGAGTCCGCGAGTGGCAGCGGCGTATCGAGCGGATCAGTCACCGCCCTCCATTCGTGTTTCCAAATCTGTTTGGATGGCTGGTTGCCGAATGAGATCGCACCAGCTGCCACGATGCCAGCAACAAGCAGCCAAACTCCGTGCCTTGTTATCAGCGTTTTGAAACGCTTGACCCCCATGAGGCAATCGTAATGCTGCCGTGGACGTTGGAAGTCTCTGTCGTGTCAGCGAAGTTGGGTTTGCAACAAATGTAGGAGTTCGTCGGGTTTGTGAACGATGTGAGTTGCACCTGCGGCGGTGAACTCGTCATGAGAGCCATAACCCCACATGACCCCAATTGATGAAACACCTTCTTCAGTCGCGGCATCGATGTCGTGGTGGCGATCACCGATCATCCACGAGTTTGAATGTTTGGGACGCAAACTGTGTGAGGCATCAAACAATTCACAAGCTTTTGCCAAAAGGACTGCCTTGCGTACGTTTTCATCCATCGGAGCACCAACGATTACGTCGAAGTGATCAATAACGCCCGTGGTTTCAAGAACTATTCGGGCCTGGGGTTCGGGTTTCGAAGTGACAATCGCCAAAGGCCAATCTTCCTTGGCCGCTTGCAGCATGGCCGCGATGCCGGGCATTAATGGTGTCTCTTGAATGATGCCATCGGCATAAATCTTGCGGTATTCACGAATGAACTCTGCAACATCAAGATGGTGCGCATCGCGTGCACCTAACAACTGGGGCACGGTCACTTGGAATGGTGGCCCAACAATCCAAGAAAGCTCATCAGTGGTCACATGCGGAAGGTCATAGATATCAAAGGTTGCATTGAGACCCATTTCAATGCCGGACTTGGAATCAATGAGAGCACCGTCAAGGTCGAAAAACAGTACTGAGTGGTGCGACCACATGCGGGGCTTGTTCACAGCTGACCCCGTAGACGCAACGCACGCTCATACAGATCACGCTTAGGGAGTTGAAACATGTCCGCAACATCGTTGGCTGCATCTTTGACACTGCGACCATCAACGAGTGCGCTCTTTAGCGCTGAGTCAATCAGGTCCTCTGTTACTGCGGGTCGTGGTGGAGCGGATTCAATGAGAATCACGTACTCTCCAATCGGCTCCGCATTGGAGATGTGTTCAATGGCATCACTGATGCTTCCACGCCAGATCTCCTCATGGATTTTGGTCAACTCACGCGCAAGTACAACCCGTCGCTCGCCCCCCAGATTTTGTTGTAATTCGTTCAACGTTTTCACAATGCGGTGCGGTGCTTCGTAGACAACTGTCGTAACAGGAACGGACTTCAAAAAGGCCAGTCGGTCAGTGCGTTCTTTTCCATCTCGGGGGAGAAATCCTTCGAAGAAGAATCGACGTGTATCCAGCCCACCTACTGACAGAGTAGAAATCGCTGCAGAGGCACCTGGAATTGGCACCACTTGGTGTCCAGCTTCAATCACCGCTTGCACTAACAACGAACCCGGGTCACTGATCCCTGGCGTGCCTGCATCGCTGACTAGTGCAACATCATCGCCATTGTTCAGGGCGTCAACAATCTGATTTGTGGCGTCATATTCGGTGTGTTCGTTAACCACGACATAGCGGAAGTCTTTGGCACCGATGTGACGAAGCAAGTTTCCGGTGCGCCGAGTGTCTTCACAGGCGATCACATCAACTTTGCTTAATGTCTCAGTTGCCCGCAGTGTTAGATCTCCGAGGTTGCCGATCGGCGTGGCGACCACATACAGACTCCCCATCAGATCGCCGCACTTGGTACGTGATTAACGGTGATTTTCATACCTTTACGGAGACCGTGGCGGAACATCATGCCAGCGTAACTTTCCAGCACCACCCGAGCCGACAGAACCGGAAGAGTGATTTTGTTAGGTGTCACAGTTTCGATTGCGACGATCACACCCGAAGCGTCCATATGCGCCACGTCAATCGGAAATTGCATACCTAACGTGTGTATCCACCGAGTATTCGGCAAAACGAGGATCGAACCGAAGTTGTCCAATCCGAGCAATCCGCGACGGCGTAACGATCGCGTGTGTGCAATAGATGCGGGAAGAACACCAAACGCAGTGATTATGGCGCCCGAACGCCACTGATGATCAGACGTTGAAACGGATCTCCATCGTGTCACCATCCACTACCTCGTAGTCCTTGCCTTCGGCGCGAATCTTGCCGAGCTCTTTGGCCTTTTGCCACGAGCCGATCTCCAAGAGTTCATCCCAGTGAATGACTTCAGCGCGAATAAACCCACGCTGAAGATCGGAGTGGATCTTGCCAGCGCACTCCGGGGCCTTGGCTCCGGCGTTGAAGGTCCACGCGCGCGTTTCTTTCTCTCCGGTTGTGAAGAATGTGCGCAGTCCAAGCAGGTGGTAGGCAGTGCGCACCATTCGCGTGAGCGCACCATCACCGAGCCCGAGGCCTTCGAGCATCTCGCGGCGCTCATCAGGATTTTCAATTGATGCAGCTTCGGCTTCGAGTTGAACGCACATGCCAAGGACCTGCACATCGTCATCGTTGGTGGCGCCATGCTGTGCAAACTCTGCCCTGACCCGGGCTTCGACTTCTGGAATTTTGTCCAGGTCGTTCTCGCCCACGTTTACAACCGCAAGCACGCGGCGGTTAGTGAGGAGAAACTGTGGCGCAAGCCCTTCGCGCTCTTCTGGCTTCAATCCAGCGCGATAGAGCGGCGTGCCCTCGGCTAATAGTGCGTGCGCTTTTGTGAGTAGTGCAGCCTCCTCGGCAAGGCTCTTGTCAGACTTCGCGGCTTTTTGTGCGCGTGCAAGTCGTGATTCAACAGTCTCAAGGTCTGCTAATGCGAGTTCGAGTTCAACAACGCGCAGATGCTCAAGTGGATCGGAAGGGCCGGGTACGTCATCGTCTTCGAATGCCCGAAGGACGTAAACGATCGCATCGACCTCACGGATGTTGGCGAGAAATTTGTTGCCGAGGCCTTCACCTTTGCTGGCACCCTCGACCAAGCCACCGATGTCCACCACTTGGACCGAAGCATGAATTGTGGACTTGGTTTTTGACATCAATGCGAGCGCGTCCAAACGCGAATCGGGGACCTTGGATACCCCGATGTTTGGGTCCTTGGTGGCAAACGCGTAAGGGGCAGCGAGCGCCCCACCCCCGGTTAGTGCGTTGTATAGAGAAGACTTACCCGCATTGGGGAGCCCGACGAGGCCGAAACGTTCCATAAGAGGGCTTCAGGCTAGTTGGAAAGCCCCAGAAGTAGCCTTTCTGTGGGATTCCCACTATCGTCATAGTGCAAATCCCAACCCCTTGGAACAAGCCCGTTTGGAGCCCGAATGAGCACCTTTGACCTCGATCTCAGTAAGTACCAACTCGGTTGGAGTGATGAAGTCGAGTACGCCTTTGACCCACAGAAGGGCTTGAACGAGGGAGTGGTTGACCAGATCTCGTGGTGGAAGGGCGAACCCGAGTGGATGCGCAAAATGCGGTTGCGCAGTTTTAATGTTTTTGAAAAGAAGCCAATGGCACCGTGGTTCGCCGCGAACATGCCCGACATCGACTTCCAGGACATCTTCTACTACCTGAAGCCAGCTACCGAGCAGGTGGACGAATGGGACGACTTGCCCGAGCAGATGAAGGCCACCTACGAAAAGCTCGGCATCCCCGAGGCGGAACGCAAGTACCTTGCTGGTGTCACCGCGCAATACGAAAGTGAAGTGGTTTTCCACCGCAACCGCGAAGATCTGGAGAAGCAGGGAATTCTGTTCTGCGACATGGACACCGCCTTGCGCGAGTATCCCGATCT
>JBIIRE010000142.1:0-3849 GCA_044341655.1 Ilumatobacteraceae bacterium
TGTCGAGATTGGCGAATGCATCTTCGCCGGCGTTGCCATTCAACGACTTGGAATGAGTAATTGTGACAACTTTGCGACTGCTGAGTCGTGAACTCGCCCAAAACAGGATTACGCCTGAGACGACGAGTGCAAATGCCACAGCGACGTTGAATCCAACAAGCCATTTCTGACCGCGTGTATGGCGCGGCTTCGTTGCAGGCTCATCAACGGCAGCGTCTACCGGTGGGTTGGGAAGCGAGTTCTCGTCAGACATGACCAATTCAGGCTAGTTGTGCGAGTTCGACAACGGTCGTCGGGCCATCACCTTCCACAAACCGTAAATTTTCAACTGTTCCAGCATCGATCAAGTCTGCTTGTCCGGTCTGCACTGCAGTAATGAAAGTGGAGTCTGCGGTCACCGTGGCCACGGCGACAGGTGTGCGTTGCGATGTCTTGGCTTCGGTTTTTGCGCGTCGAATCACTGCCAGCACCTCGCATACGGGACCCAAGATGTCGACCCCCGTAGCCCCCAGTGCATTGCTGGTGGGCCAGGGTGCGTTGTGAATTGAACCGTTCTGCCACCACGACCAAATCTCCTCGGTGACGAAAGGAAGCATTGGCGCGAACAGTCGCTGCAACGCACTCAACGCAAGACTCAGCGCTGCCACAGCGGATTGCGCCCCAGGATCGTTGGCGCCACGGTAAGCGCGAACTTTCACTAGTTCTACATAGTCGTCACAGAACCACCAGAAGAACTGCTCAGTGCGCTCAAGAGCGCGGGCGTAATCAAATGCTTCAAATGCGGAGCTTGCTTCATCAATAACCGAACCAAGACGCAACAACATTGAATGATCAACAGCTTCGGTCACTGTTGTTGCGTTCGCATGGTCGGTCATAAATCCAAGAACAAATTTGGAAACGTTCAGAAGTTTGGTCGCAAGTTTGCGTCCCACTTTCATCTGGTCTTCGCTGAATGCGGTGTCAACACCAGGCCGTGCTGATGCTGCCCAGTAGCGAACAGCGTCACTTCCGTACTGTTCGAATAATTCAATTGGTGTTACAACATTGCCCTTTGATTTGGACATCTTCTTGCGATCTGGATCGAGAATCCAGCCAGAAAGTGCGGCGTTACTCCACGGCACAACACCGTGTTCAAAGTGTGAACGCACAGTTGTTGAGAACAGCCATGTCCTAATGATGTCGTGACCCTGTGGGCGCACATCCATTGGGAAGACACGCGAAAAGAGATCCTTATCGTCTTCCCATTTGCCAGCAATTTGCGGGGTCAAAGATGACGTTGCCCAAGTGTCCATAACATCGGGGTCGCCGACAAAGCCATTGGGCTGGTTGCGTTGCGATTCAGAGAATCCCGTTGGTACATCCGTGCTCGGATCGATTGGGAGTTGATCTTCGCTTGGGACAAGTGGCTCATCGTGGAGCGGATTTCCCTCAGCATCTGTGCGATACCAAACGGGTACGGGAACACCGAAGTAGCGCTGGCGGCTAATTAACCAGTCACCATTCAGGCCCTCAACCCAATTCGTGTAACGGTGTTGCATGTAATCGGGATGCCAAGTGATCTCTTCACCACGCTTCAGCAATTCATTGCGCAGTTCGGTATCGCGACCGCCATTGCGGATGTACCACTGTCGGCTGGTGACAATCTCGAGAGGGCGATCACCTTTTTCATAGAACTTCACAGGATGAGTGATGGTCTTTGGCTCACCGATCATCTCAGAATTGGCGCGCAACAATTCAACGGTTGCGCGTTGTGCTTGGTTAACGAACTTGCCAGCGATTGCCGCATATGCATCCACCCCACGTGAATCAGTGATCCACTCTGGAGTTTCAGCCATCAGGCGACCGTCACGCATGATCACTGCTCGAGTAGGCAATTGAAGCTCGCGCCACCAGATGACGTCAGTGAGGTCACCAAAGGTACAGATCATTGCGATGCCAGTGCCCTTGTCGGGTTGAGCAAGTGGGTGTGCAAGTACGGGCACTTCCACGTTGAATACCGGCGTGCGAACTGTTGAATTGAACATTGCCTTGTAACGCTCATCGTCAGGATGCGCAACCAGCGCACAGCAACTGACAAGAAGTTCGGGCCTGGTTGTATCAATGAGGATGTCGCCCGAACCGTCGGATTTGTGAAATGCGAGAGTGTGGTACGCGCCTGGGCGCTCACGGTCTTCGAGTTCGGCTTGAGCAACTGCTGTCTTGAAATCCACATCCCACAGGGTTGGTGCTTCCTGCGAATATGCCTCACCCCGAGCGAGGTTGCGTAAGAACGCACGCTGACTAGCGCGACGTGAGCGCTCATCGATAGTTGCGTAGAGGTAGTTCCAGTCAACGCTCAATCCAAGACGACGAAATAGATCTTCGAAGATCTTTTCGTCTTGATGGGTGAGTTCCTCGCACAGCTCAATGAAGTTGGGGCGTGAGACGGGTACCGGCTGGTGATCCTTCGTTGGGTTTCCACGGAAGGGTGGTTCAAGATCTTTCACATACGCGACATTGGAATCACACGCGACACCATAGAAATTCTGGACACGGCGCTCGGTTGGTAGACCATTGTCGTCCCAGCCCATCGGGTAGAACACAGCTTTGCCAGACATTCGCCAAAACCGTGCGAGCGTGTCGGTGTGGGTATAGGAAAACACGTGCCCCATGTGCAAGGAGCCACTAACGGTGGGTGGAGGGGTGTCGATCGCAAAAACCTCGGCACGAGGCTTGGTCGCATCAAATGTGTACGTGCCTACGGCTTCCCAGTGCTGCGCCCAGCGCGACTCGATGCCATCCAATGAGGGCTTCTCGGGGACCGTTGCCATAAGGGGAATAACGCTATCTCGCCACGCCCAAGCGCACCTATATAAGTAGTGTTTGAAACCGTGCTGAATCTCTACGACACCGCAACTCAGGAGATTCGACCCCTGCGCCAGCGTGATCCCGGGACCTTGAGCATTTATCTATGCGGACCCACCGTTTACGGACCGCCGCACCTGGGGCATGGCAGGGCCACGCTCGTCTATGACGTATTGCGTCGCTACCTCGAGTGGACCGGTGTCAATGTGCGTCTCGTATCAAATATCACCGACATTGATGACAAGATCATCGACCGCGCAAACCGTGAAAGTCGACCCTGGGAAGACATTGCGCACAAGTGTGAATCAATCTGGTTCAAAGCGATGGAGTCGCTCAATGTTCTGAGGCCAACTGATGTGCCTCATGCAACCGAGTACGTACAACAGATGGTTGACATGATCGCGGAGCTCGTGGCAGCCAACCGCGCATATGTGACCGACGATGGTGTGTATCTAGCGGTCGAATCCGTGGATGACTATGGATTGTTGGCACACCAGAAACTCGATGACATGCTCGCAGGTGGTGGCGACCGCGAAGTATTCGGTGCGGGCAACAAAAGACACCCTGCAGATTTTGCACTTTGGAAATTTTCTAAACCTGGCGAACCATCTTGGTCGTCACCGTGGGGTGAAGGTCGTCCGGGCTGGCATAGCGAATGTGTTGTGATGAGTTTGTCAATCTTGGGTGAAGGGTTTGATCTTCACTGTGGTGGAGCCGACCTGCGGTTTCCCCATCATGAGAATGAGCGCGCCCAAGCAGTAGCACTTGGCAAAGAGTTCGCAGCACATTGGATGCATAACGGATTTGTTGTTGATGCTGAAGGCGAAAAGATGTCCAAGAGCCTTGGGAATGTCACCAACCTTCTCGATCTCGTTGAGCAGTTTGATGCTCGGGCGTATCGATTCCTGCTCCTTCAGGCTCACTACCGTTCACCAGTACGCGTTGGCGACAACCTTGAAGCAGCTGTGAGTGCACTTGGATCCTTGGATTCATTTGCAGCACGCG
>JBIIRE010000042.1:0-12437 GCA_044341655.1 Ilumatobacteraceae bacterium
AACACTTTGATTGTGTTGACAATCACTTAGCACTTGGTGGCCGGATGATTGATGTGAAAACTTCACGTGCCGATTACCGCGAGCTGTTTGTGCCGCTGCATGGCAGGCATCAAGGCTTGAATGCATCAATCGCAATTGCAGCGGTAGAAGAATTTTTCGATGCACCCTTAAACATCGACGTTCTTACCGAAGGGCTCTCGTCAGTTCAGATGCCAGGTCGCTTCGAGGTGCTCGGCCACCAACCTCTGGTGATAATCGATGGCGCACACAATCCGGCTGGAGCTGATATTTGTGCAGAAGTTTTCTTTGATGACTTTGACCCTGTTGGCCGACGCATACTTTTGGTTGGTTGTTTGGTCGGAAGAGACATGACCGCGTTGCTATCTGCGCTACGGGCAGATGAATTTGACTCAGTAGTTTGCGTGACTGCGCCGTCACCAAGAGGTGTCGCAGCTGAGGAGCTCGCGGCACATGCCAAAGCACTTGGCTGTGATGATGTTGTAGTGGTTACATCCGTTGCGCGTGGCTGCGAGGTGGCATTAAACAACGCCACGTCTGATGATGCGGTGCTGATCACTGGTTCGCTTTATGTAATAGGGGAAGCGCGCGAGTACTTGCGTCGCATATTGCCGTAGTTGGGGCTCTTGCATTGATGGCAACTAGCCTTTAAGGCATGTCAAACCGCACCCTCGTATTACTTAAGCCAGATGCTGTCGAACGCCAACTCGTTGGCCAACTACTTTCACGTTTTGAAACCAAAGGTCTCAAGATCGTTGCCATGGAGTTACGCAAACTCAGCAACGACATTCTCGAACGCCACTATGAAGAGCATGTTGGCAAGGGCTTCTACGCCGACCTAGTTGCTTTCATGTCACGTAATCCAGTTGTGGCATTGGTGCTTGAAGGCCCAGAGGACACCTGGGAGATCGTTCGCACGATGATGGGTGCAACCAATCCACGCGCGGCAGCGCCGGGCACGATCCGTGGAGATTTTGGCACCATATTTACGGAGAATCTCGTGCATGGCAGTGATTCAGCCGAGAGCGCAGCTCGAGAGATCGGCATCTTTTTCCCCAACCTGTAGGCTTAAATCCTTGTCAACGCGCCCTTGTCGCGTATCCGCTCGGAAGGCTTCTGCATGTTTCGCAACAACCCTCTCGCTATAGGAAGGGATATCGCTGTCGATCTCGGCACTGCGAACACCCTCATCTATGTGCGAGGCCAGGGAATCGTCTTGGATGAGCCCTCGGTGGTGGCGATTGACCGCAACGACGGCCGCCCTGTGGCAGTTGGGATGGAAGCCAAGCGAATGATTGGCCGTGAGCCATCCAACATTCAGGTGGTGCGCCCATTAAAAGACGGTGTGATTGCAGACTTTGACGTTTGCGAAAAAATGTTGCGCTTTTTCATTCAGAAAATTGATGTTTCACGGTGGAGCAAACCACGCGTATTGGTTTGTGTGCCCAGTGGCATTACTGGTGTCGAGCAGCGTGCAGTGCAAGACGCAGCTGAGTATGCGGGTGCCCGGCGCCCGGTGTATTTGATTGAAGAGCCCATGGCTGCTGCCATCGGAGCTGACATGCCGGTGCATGAACCAAGCGGAAACATGATCGTGGATATCGGTGGAGGCACCACCGAGGTCGCAGTGATCTCACTTGGTGGAATCGTTTCATCACTCTCGGTCCGTGTTGGGGGCGACGAGTTGGATGCTGCAATCGTTGATTGGGTGCGTCGCGAACACTCGCTCGCAATCGGTGATCGCACTGCAGAAGAAGTGAAGATTGCAATGGGATCGGCGTGGCCACTTGATCAAGAGATGATCTTCGAAGTTGGTGGCAAGGATCTGATAACTGGTTTGCCTAAATCCGTTGAGATTGCTACCGAAGATGTTCGTGAAGCATTGTCCGAGCCCGTCAGTGCCATCATTGATGCTGTGAAGCAAGCACTAGATCGCACGCCGCCTGAACTGGCAGCCGACATTATGGAGCGCGGGATCATTCTCTCTGGTGGTGGAGCATTGCTCGCTGGTCTGGATCGACGCATGCAATCTGATACAGGTATGCCCGTGTATCTCGCACCCGAGCCCCTTCTTTCTGTTGTGATCGGCACTGGTCGCGCACTGGAGAACATTGAAGCAATGAAGGGTCTGTTTAGTCAGCCTGGATTCGACTGAGGACCGATTCGCTAGATGCCGAGATTTTGGTTCAGTCGCCTTCGTGTAATTGCACTGTTGACTCTGACGTCGATTGTGCTTATCACATTGGATGTTCGTGACTCACCGATTATTGATCGAGCTCGATCGGCTTTCGACAAGTTGTTCACGCCCGTTGAGAGCGGAGCTCGCACGATTACAAAACCATTTGTTAATGCATGGCATGGCATCACCGACTATGCCGAGGTGCGCGATGAGAATCGTCGTCTGCGAGACCTGATTGCCAAACAACAGGGTGCTCAGATTGCCGCCGAAGCCAGCATCCGTGAGGGTCAGGAACTTCTGGCACTGAATGGCTTACCAAACCTTGCTGGCATTGACTCTGTGTCGGCGCAGGTGGTGGGTGAGTCATCCCTGAACTACACCCAGACAATTGAGATCAACAAAGGCAGTAGCAGCGGTCTGCGTGTCGGCATGGCCGTACTCAACGCCGCTGGTCTTGTGGGAAAAATCACCGAGGTATCGGAAAACCGATCGCTGGTGATGTTGATCACCGACCCCTCGTACACAATTGCCGTGAAGATCGTGGCGCCTTACAACGACAACGGTGACACAACAGATTCGACCACCACAACAACTCAACCAGTTGTGACCACCCCTTCAATACCAGGTTTCACTCCTAATGAAACCGCGTACACGACCACAACGCTTCCCGGTCAAACAACGCTCGTAACTATTCCTTCGGAGATCGAGGGCATTCAATGGCGAGAGAGTGGGGCGCTTGAGGGTCGCGGGCCGGGTAATGAGCCCGTAATTCGTTTCATTGAGGACTCCACTCGTTTTGGACAGATCCAAGTTGGTTCAAGAGTGATGACCGCCGGTGGTGCGTTCTCCATCGCGCCACCAGGCATCGTGGTCGGTACGGTATCCCGAATTGAGGAGCGCGGTGGAACCCTTGGCCCTATCCTCCATGTGCGGTTAACTGCCGAAGTTACAAACTTGAACTTTTTGCGGATTCTTCTGTACCAGCCGTCAACGGAGATCCCAAACAAGTGAGTGACTTTCTTGTTTATTTTGTCCGGTTGTTCACGCGGCCCTATGCGAGGTTGTCTCTGCTTGCGCTGACCGTTCTCGCATTGCAGACAACTGTTTTTGCTGATACTTCATTGTCGGGAGTGCATGGACAAGTCATGGTTCTCTTGGCTGCATGTTGTGGTGCACAGATGGGTGTCGAACGCGGTGTGATTGCTGGCTTTGTGATTGGTTTTATGTATGACCTCGTGCTGACAACACCCTTTGGTGTTGCGTCAATGGTGCTCGCCATCGTGGCAGCCACGGCCGGATTATCTAAGACTTTCTTCATGGCGCCGCCGTGGTGGGCGAAGTGCCTAGCAGTTGCAATTGCAAGCATTGTTGGCGAAGTTGCATTCCCGTTGCTCTTGAATGTGGTGGGGGTCGAAGGGTGGATGGACGCCCGGGTGATCAAAGTCTGTTTTGTCGTAGGAACCCTGAACCTCTTGTTATCTCCTGTGGGTCTCGCCTTGGTTCGTTGGGCGATGAAGCTCGCACCACCTCGCAGCTCGAAACGGAGTGCCTCTATTGCCTGACGCCAATTGGCGTTTGAGGCGTAGCAGGATGGTCATATGGCGGCAGTGAACAGCCGAGGTCGGATGACCACGCTTGGTGGAATTGCAATCGCACTTCTGTCGTTGCTGGTTGTTCGTGTTTGGTTCTTGCAGGTAGTGAATGCGGAGTCAATGGACGAGCGCGCACAGGCAATTCGTACCCGAACCGTCCGTATTCCCCCCGAGCGTGGTCGCATATTTGATTCTCAAGGTCGGATCGTTGCTGACAACGAGCGCTTGCTCACCATCACCGTGGATCGCGAGACAGTAAAGGATGACTCTGTTCGTGCGGAGCTTTTCTCGCGATTGTCGGGGCCACTCGAATTGCCGGCCGAGGATATTGAAATCGCCTTCAAGAGCCTGCGTAATGATCCGCTGGCTGACATTCCGCTGAAGGTGGGTGTGAGTGAAGACACCGCACTGTTCTTGCGAGAGCGCGGCGAGGATTATCCCGGTGTTGATGTCCGAGAAGACTGGAAGCGCGACTATTTGTATGCACCGCTGGCAAGCCATGTAATTGGATTCCTTGGAGCGATCCGTGAAAGTCAACTCTCGCTCTATCTGTCGCTTGGGTACGAGCCAAATGAGTTGATCGGTCAATTCGGTGTTGAGCAAACCTACGAAAGCGAATTGCGCGGCACTCCTGGCTACATCAAGTATGAAGTCGACACGCTCGGCAACAAATTACGTGAGATCGCCTATGAGCCGGCGATCCCTGGGCAGGATGTGGTGTTGAGTCTCGATCTGGCCTATCAGCAATTTGCTGAACAAGCGCTGCAGACACAACTCAAAGTTCGCCAACGCACTGAAGCAGGCAAGGTGTATCTGGCACCGGGTGAGCTCGACCCTGGTTATGCGGAAGTGAACTACTACAAGGCGCCTGCTGGTTCGGTAACCATGATGAATTGGGCGACAGGTGAGATCATCGCGATGGCGAGTTACCCAACTTTTGATAATCGCTGGTTTAACGCGGGTATCTCTGGGAGCAAATTCCAATCACTGTTCCCCAATACTCAGGATCCTGACCAATCGATTCTTGTCAACAGAGCGATCTCTGGGCGATACAACCTGGGTTCGAGTTTCAAACCCTTCGTTGCGTATGCAGCACTCAACGCGGGTCAACTTCCAGGTGGTTCCACCTACAGATTCAAAGACGAAGGCACGTACACGCTGGAGAGCATCGACCGAAGTTTGTGTCAACAGGGTGTCAAGTGCGTGTTTAAGAATGCAGTGTGCTCGTCGTCTGGATCGCCGTGTCGATACGGATGGGTGGATGTTGAGGCGGCACTTGCTGTGTCGTCCGACGCTTTCTTCTACAAAATCGGTGAGCAGATCATGACTCAACGAAACACGAACGACATTCTTGAACAGGAAGTCCGCAAGTTTGGTTTTGGCTCTTCAACAGGCATTGATTTGCCGTATGAATTCAGCGGTGCGCTACCAAGCCTCGCGCTGAAGAAGAAGCTTGCGGAATCAGGAGCCATTACTGAAGAATCTGCTCGCGGCTACTACGTGGGTGACAACGTGCAGTTCTCAATTGGTCAGGGTTTGCTTTCCGCCACTCCAGTGCAAGTCGCACGCGCATATTCAGTGCTGGCGAGTGGAGGCAATGTGCTGCGGCCGCATGTCGTGAGGTATCTCTTGGCACCGGGCACTCCGGATTCAAAGCCTGGCTATGCCGATATTGAGAACGGTCGCATTATTCGTGATCTACGTACATCGCAGGTGATTTCCGCTGTGGATATGTCGGGTGATCGCCGCGAACCTATTCTTCGTGGCCTAAAGCGCGTGATCACAGGCCCTGGAGTTACCTCGGACTACTACCACAAGACCACGGGCGAGAAATTGTTTGCCAATTACCCCTATGAAATCCTGCCGATCGCTGGCAAAACCGGCACTGCTCAAGGTTTCAATAACTTGCCCTGGAATGACTCCTCAGCGTTTGGATCATTCTCCCTTGCTCTTAACAGACCATTCACGGTTGTCGCTTACTTAGAAAAATCTGGATACGGATCTCAAGCTGCTGCACCAGTAGCAAAATGCCTCTGGTTAGCAATTGCGGGGCAGTGGCGCTTGCCAGAAGTATTCCCTGCTGAGCCACTCGATGTGGCATCTACTGCTGTGGCAAAGTCACAATCAATGCCTAACCCACAGTGTTTGTCGACTCCGTACACGGGATTGCGGGAGTAGCGATGTCGATTCCGTTGTTAAACAGACGCCCAAGCTCCGGGTTGGGAAATGTGCGCGAATCGATGGCCGATCCCGCGCGCAATATTGACTGGATCCTCATGGGGTGCGTCATCGCACTGAATATCTTCGGTGCATTCATCGTGTATTCAGCCTCACGACCACAACTCACGAGACTTGGGCTCGATCCGTATTCGACCGTTCAACGCCAGATTGCGTTCTTGATCATCAGTGCCGTTGCGATGATTCTCACGATGACCATTGATTTCCAACTTTTACGTGGTCGTGCGGAGTTCTTGTACGGAGCAACCCTGGTCCTGCTTGTGTTGGTGTTGATTGTCGGAGCAGTTCGTGGCGGTGCACGACTCTCATTTGACCTCGGCTTCTTTTCGGTGCAGCCAGCCGAGATGGCAAAGGTGACAACTCTATTGATGCTCGCTGGGTATTTATCCGATGATCGATTGGATTATGTCCCTTACGACACTTTTATCAATGCTCTGTTGATCATGGTGGCGCCGTCTGCGTTGATTCTCCTGCAGCCGGACCTTGGTTCGGCGTCGGTTCTCGTGGCATGTGCGATGGGCGTGCTACTCGTGGCCGGAGTTCGCATCAAGTACATCGTGATGATTTCATTATTCGCATTGATATCGGGGGTGGTGGCGATTCTCAGCGGCCTTGTCCGTGGCTATCAGCTCGATCGGTTTAAGGCCTTCATTAACCAGAACTCCGATGACGACGCGTTGCAGAACATTATTTTTCAAGTGAAGAACGCAAAGCGTGCAGTTGCATCCGGTGGCCTCTTCGGTAAGGGTTACTTGCAGGGCCCACTAACAAATGGTTCGTTTATCCCAGTGCAGAAAACTGACTTCGTATTCTCAGCCATCGCTGAACAATTCGGTTTGATCGGAAGCGGCTTGGTTCTCACCCTCTTTGGCGTGATCCTGTGGCGCATCTGGCGCACGGCCCAGATGACCCGTAGCCAGCTCGGCCGATTCATCTGTATCGGTGCTTTCACAATGATCCTCTGGCAGGTATTCCAGAACATCGGAATGACCCTTGGCATTATGCCGGTGACTGGCTTTGCGCTGCCTTATGTGTCCTATGGGGGGTCTCACATCGTGGCTGGGGCAGTGCTGATTGGGCTCGTACAGAACGTCCACATGCGCCGTCTCCGCTAGTTAGGGGCGTTGTGGTCAAGGGTTTCGCAGTGAAACCCTGATTCTCAGCCCCTTGGGGATAACCTTGGGCAAAGCGCATTTTGCGCGGAAGGTCGAATCAACCGTGGCGCCCTACCCGGACGGACTCCAGTCCTCGGAGCAGTTGGCAGCCCGGAAACCGCAGAAGTTGCGGTCAATCAAGGAACGAGACAAATGGAGAACAACGAGAACTCCCCGCAGTCAGGCGGTGGCGGCTCTAACAATGGCGGCCAGCGCAAGCGTCGTCGTGGCTCAAGAGGTGGACGCAACCGTAAGCCAGCATCCCAGCGTCAGCCACAAGGTCAGTCCGCAAACTCTGCGGATGATGTTGAACTGCCGGACCCGCCAAACGAGGGTCGCGTGCAGATCGACCGCAAACCCCAGATCGGCGACACGCGCCCAGCACCTGCTCAGCCAAAGCCCGAGCAGTCGAAGTCGAACAACAAAAAGCGTCGCCGGCGCGGCAGTGGCGGTGGGCGCGATCGCAATTCTGGGCGCAGCGAGGGCCGCAGTGCTCAGAGTACCGACGCAGACGTGATTGAGCGTCGCCGCGGACGCGAGCGTGATGGTCGCCCCTTGGGTCGCTACATGATGTGTGTGCAAGTGCGTGATGATCTCACCCAAGTTGCAGTTCTAGAGGGTCGCAGCCTCACCGAGCATTATGTGAGCTCATCAAAGGATGATCCAGCACAAATCCACGGCAACATCTATCTCGGTCGAGTTCAGAATGTGCTGCCGGGCATGGAAGCAGCCTTCGTAGATATCGGCACACCCAAGAACGCAGTGCTTTACCGTGGCGATGTTCAATACGACCAAGAAGATGTCGTTGAGTCCGAGCCGCGAATTGAGCAGATCTTGCGTAATAAGCAGATGATTCTCTGCCAAGTTACGAAGAACCCAATTGGTGCCAAAGGTGCTCGCCTGACACAAGAGGTTTCATTACCTGGTCGATTCGTGGTCTTGATTCCAAATTCGAAGACCTATGGAATCTCAAAGCGTCTGCCCGATTCAGAGCGCCGTCGCTTGCGCAACATTCTCGACAAGGTGAAACCCGCCGAGCATGGTGTGATTGTTCGTACTGCAGCTGAGCACGCAACGGAGCATGAGCTCTTAGCGGACATGACCCGTTTGTTGTCGCAATGGGCCGAGATTGATGCCGCTGCGAAAAAAGCCAGTGGCCCAACGCTTCTTTATCGTGAACCACCCTTGGCGGTTCGTGTGATTCGTGAAGAGTTCAGCGCCGACTATCGCGGTGTCGTGATTGATGACCGCGAGTTGTTCGAAGAAATTCACGATTATGTGAATGCGTTCAACCCAGAGTTGGCGGACCGTGTTCAGTTGCACGATCCCACCGAGGATGGTTTGCCATTATTTGAGCGCCACCACGTGCATGAGCAGTTACACAAGGCACTAGATCGCAAGGTGTGGCTACCCTCAGGTGGTTCGCTGATCATTGAACACACCGAAGCCCTTACCGTTATCGACGTGAACACCGGCAAAAACGTCGGCACCTCGAGCCTTGAGGAAACAGTGTTCGTAAACAATCTTGAAGCCGCCGAAGAAATCGCTCGGCAACTTCGCCTGCGTGACATCGGTGGAATCATTGTCATTGACTTCATTGATATGGAAGTAAAAGACAATCGCAAGAAAGTGGTCGACTCCTTCCGTAGCGCCCTGGCGCGTGACAAGACCCGCTCGCAGGTGTTTGAAATCTCGGACCTTGGTCTTGTCGAGATGACCCGCAAACGCATTGGTGAAGGGCTTCTCACGTCCTTTGCCGGCCAGTGCCCTGAGTGCCACGGCCGTGGCGTGAAGCTGAATCTGGACCTCATCAATTAGCCCCAAAGCCTTGGCCGTCAAGGGATTGCCCTGAACGGCCTTTAGAAAGTAGAGTCGTAACTCGCTATGTACGCAGTAATCGCCACCGGTGGAAAGCAAGAGAAGGTCGCCCAAGGCGAGCAGGTTCAAGTTGAACTGCTCGGCGTTGAGGACGGCGCAGAAGTGCAGTTCACTCCGGTTCTCCTCGTTGATGGAGACACCGTTCTTGCAACCCCTTCTGACCTCGCAAAAGTGAAGGTCACCGGCAAGGTTGTTGGCACTGCCAAGGGCCCAAAGATCGACGGCTTCACCTACAAGCGCCGCACAAACCAGCGTCGCCGCTACGGACACCGTCAGCAGTATTCAATTGTCGAAATCACCAAGATCGCGAAAGGCTGAGAGATGTCAAAGACCAAAGGTGGCGGCTCAACACGTAACGGCCGCGATTCAAATGCACAGCGCCTCGGCGTGAAGGTTTTCGATGGCACTGAGATTCATGCAGGCACCATCATCGTGCGCCAGCGTGGCACGCGTTTTCATCCTGGCAAGAATGTCGGCATTGGTTCTGACGACACACTCTTTGCGCTGGTCAATGGCAGTGTGAAGTTCGGCGAGCGTCGTGGACGCCGCGTCGTTGACATCGTTCCTTCAGTCTGAAATTTCCGCGCTTACGCGGCTCAGAGAATGTCGATCCCAGTGGGGAGTCGGCGCGGATCCCAATCAAGCAGAGTTACCGCTTGTCGGCAGGCGTAACGATCGGTCATACCGCCTACATATGCAACCGCAGCGCGCAGGGCGACTGCCGAATCGGCTTCGATGTGATTTGGATCAGGCGCCACGTGGGGTTGTGCGGGTAACAGCATCGGATGCGCGGCGTAATGCTCAACCAAGGCCTGCAACAGATCGATCACGCTCTTTGCCTGGGCGACTGATTCGTGGCGTAGGTAAATGCTCTCGTAGTTGAACTTACGGAATGCAGCGAGGGCTTCAGCCTCGGCATCAGGCATGCCAACTCTCCCGGAGGCTCGTGCGGCATCGATCATCGACCAGATGAATCGACTCAACTGTGATCCGCGTTCGGCCCCAACGGTGTCGCGGACAGCTGAAGGTAAATGCTCAGGCGAGACCAAACCGCAGTAGACGGCATCTTCGAAGTCATGACAAACGTAAGCAATGCGGTCCGCCCACGACACCACTTCGCCTTCCGGTGTTTTTGGTGCCGGACGAGACCATGAATGGTTGCGAATGCCGTCAAGGGTTTCGCTGCAGAGATTGAGGGGCACGAGTGTTGTGTTCGCACCCCATACGGCGTGGTCATACCCCTCTTGCACATAGGGGCTTAACGCGTCTTCACTTGCGTGACCACCAGGGCCGTGCCCGCAGTCGTGTCCAAGAGCGATGGCTTCTGTGAGCGCCACATTCAATCCGAGGGCACGAGCGATTGATACTGCAACCTGTGACACCTCAAGTGCGTGAGTGAGGCGAGTGCGCTGGTGGTCATCAGGAAAAACAAAAACTTGGGTCTTGCCAGCGAGACGACGAAAAGCGCTCGAATGCAGGATGCGATCACGGTCTCGCTGGAAACATGTGCGGTAAGGATCGGGCTCCTCTTGGATCACGCGGTTGCCAGACCCAACACTCTTGGTGGCTAGTGGCGAAAGCAGGTCGCGCTCTCTGAACTCCTGTTCTTCGCGGGTGAGGAGTTCATTGGTGCCCGTGCCTGCCCATGAATCAGCGTGGGCGAATCTCACGCCAGAGTCCGAATCGCCGTGGGCCTGCATGGTTGAAGCCCACAATTTCCCACGCTCTGTCTCGTTCACCTAACCAACCGTACAAGCGCCCTGATACGGGAATAGTCTCGTTTCACCCCTATGAGCACCTTTGTAGACGAATCCCAACTGAATGTACGCGGCGGCGACGGCGGTGCTGGCTGCGTTTCGTTCCGTCGTGAAGGGCCAGTGGCTATGGGTGGCCCCAACGGTGGCGACGGTGGCCGCGGTGGTGATGTGTGGCTCGTTGCAGACCACAACGTGGCGTCCTTGTTGGCATTTCGGGATCATCCGCATAGGCGCGCTGCCAATGGAGTGCATGGCAAAGGTAAAGATCTGCATGGCAAAGGTGGCGAGGATCTGTTGATTCATGTTCCCGAGGGCACGATCATTCGTGACATGTACACGGGTGAATTGCTCGCCGATCTTCAGAACCACGGCGACAAGTGGCTCGCCGCACCCGGTGGTCGTGGCGGCAAGGGCAATGCGCGATTCTTAAACAACCGTCGGCGTGCGCCTTCATTTGCCGAGCAAGGCGAAGAGGGAACTGAGCGCTGGTTGAAACTGGAACTCAAGTTGATGGCCGACGTAGCACTTGTGGGTTTTCCAAATGCCGGCAAAAGCACGTTTATCAGTCGTATCAGTGCAGCTAAACCAAAAATTGCTGATTATCCATTCACCACACTTGAGCCACATCTTGGCGTGGTGCGCATGGATGATGACTTTGAGTTCATCGTGGCCGACATACCTGGGCTCATCGAGGGTGCAGCGGAAGGCCGAGGGCTTGGGCATCAATTCCTGCGCCACATTGAGCGTGCGCGCGCGCTGTGTGTACTCATCAACCTTGTGCCCCTTGATGGATTTGATCCACAGGAGCAGTTACGTGTGCTCATGCATGAGCTTGAGGCGTATCAGCCTGAATTAATTGAACGCCCGCGACTCGTGGTTGGTACCAAATCTGACTCGGTGAGCCACGATGCAATGGCTGATTGGGATGGAATTTCCATGTCCGCAGTCACCGGCGATGGTTTGAAGCAAGTAGTTGGCAAATTGGCTCAATTGGTCAAGGCTGCGCGCGAGGAAATTCCATTGCCAGAGTCCACTGTGATTATCAAGCCGCTGCCTGAGGGTTCGTGGGTTGAGAAAATCGCCGCTAATGAGTTCCGAGTGCACGGCCGCGGCGCGGAGCGTGCCGTGGCACTGAACGACGTAACAAGTCCTGAGGCGTTGAGCTACATCGACGAGCGGCTCAACAAGTTAGGGGTACAAAAATTGCTCGTGAAGGCCGGCGCCAATGCGGGCGATGTGGTGTGGATCGGCGATTTCAGTTTTGAATACGTGCCCGACGGCGGTGCTTGAGATGCGCGTGGTTGTAAAGATCGGAACGTCTTCGCTCACCGACGACGCCGGTCGCATTAATCATTCGATGATCGCCTCGCTTGTTGATCAGGTGGCACAGTTGCGAAGCGCTGGACATGAAGTCTTAGTTGTTACCTCTGGTGCAGTAGCGGCTGGTGTGGCCGCGATGGGCATGGACACGCGCCCAAGTGATCTTCCAACGCTGCAAGCAGTCGCTGCGGTTGGCCAAAGCCGCCTGATGGAGTCCTACAACGACCTGTTTCGCGCAAAGTCAATTGTTGCGGCTCAGGTGCTTGTTGTTGCGCACGACTTTGTGGATCGCCGCCAATAT
>JBIIRE010000143.1:0-3807 GCA_044341655.1 Ilumatobacteraceae bacterium
TGTATCGACAAGGTGGATGGGCTCCGTGGTGTTCAAGCTCCGGCTTTCCTGTTTCTTGCTAGGAAGATTGCGATTTTCGATGCCGTAAGGCACGACCTAGAATAGGAACCCACAAGCGCTCGTAGCTCAATGGATAGAGCATTTGACTACGGATCAAAAGGTTAGGGGTTCGAGTCCCTTCGAGCGCGCCAGAGTTACGTCAGGCAGGACAGGTTGACGTAGAGCGGATCTCCGACGGTCAAGTCAAACAACCCCACAAGTTCAACCCCGGCGAAGTAATTGGTGATTTGCACCATTTGGGCCGTTGAGTTTCCGTTGATAGTGACTGAACACGACTGATGGTCCGTTACATCGGATAGCGAGATGTAGCACATGACATCGTCACAAAAGTCATCGCGGACGTTCGGCGTGTACGAGTCAAAGACTTCAAAAACCCCGCAACAAATACCAGCTGGAACACTCGTTATTGAAAGTTGACCAGTGATCGCTACCGTGCGGCAACCCCATCCTGTTCCATTCCACACAATGGTTTGGCCGTTTGAACAATTAACTGTGTCAAGAACCGCATCTCCAGTGTCGCCCTTTGCGCCGTCTGCTCCCGGTGATCCGTCAACGCCATTAACACCGTCGGTGCCATCTTGCCCAGGGGCATTCTTCGGCCCAGCATCGGTTAAGTGCTGGGGATCGGGCACAAATGGAAGGCTTGGTCGTGGCAGTACATCTGGTTCAAGGGTGCCAGTGTCAAGTACGAGCACAACAAATGCCGCCTATGTAATGGCGGGGGGATCCCATACATGTGCAGCCTTCGGGTCTGGCCAATACACCTTCAAGTGTTGGGGTGCGGGCACCTCAGGGCAGATCGGCAACAACAAGTTGATCGATATCTTGACTGCTGTTGCAGTCACTTGAGGTGGGCTAACCCATTAGGCAATTGATGTAGTTTCACACCATGGTGATGAATGGTCGCAAGATTGGCTCGGCAGCAATTGTTGCGTGCCTTTTGGCGGCAGTCGTGGTACTGCAGGTTGATATTCCGAAAGCTGTTCGTGCGGCCCAAGTAAACAGCTACTCCACGCTGGGCACCATCTCAATGGATGCAGGATCATGCGGACCCGATGAAACTGCAAGTGTGATCACTGGATCAGGGATTCGACGAATCATTGATGGTGGCAGTGGTGTGATGTATGTGGTCGGTTGTTTCACCAATTTCGCCGGTGTTGCAGAGGCTGATTATGTGGCGAAGTGGGATGGCACATCCTGGTCGGGCCTTGGTTCTTCTGGTGATATCAGTGGAATTGTCTATGACGGAGTCCTCTATAAGGGGAACTTGGTGATTGTTGGAGACTTCAATAATGCAGGTGGGGTAACCGCAGCGGACATGATCGCTGGTTGGGACCAAAGCCTCAATGGTGGAACAGGTGGTTGGTTTGCATTCCCAACACCAGATCCAGCGTTTGGCTACTCACCGTGCAATAACGGAGCCAATAGTCCAAAAGATGGTCTCTCGGATTATTTAGCCACAATTGCTATTGACGACGAAGGAACTACCGCCGACACCTCTGATGACACCGTGATAGTTGGCGGCAACATGTACTACGGAATTTGTGATGGTCGCAGCGGGTACCAAATCCCAAACACTGGAAAAGTTGCAAGATGGAATGGCGCCTCATGGGAAGCGCTAGATGATTCGTCGGCATTTAACTTTTCGGGGCAGTTGTATATACCTCGGGCGATTCTCGTTGATGGAAGCAATGTCTATATCGGGTCATACAAGCAAGTGAGCCCGAGTTTCACAGAGTCACTTTCAAAATACAAACACATGTTCATCAAATTTGATGGAACTGCTTTTTCGTATCCAATCACATCCGTAAGTGTCTATGGAGACGGCGCTGGTATTGGTGTGTTCACACTTGAGAAGTTCGGCTCACAGATTTTGCTGGGTGGAACATTCACGAGTTTGAACTACGTGGCTTCACATCTCGCGACGTATGACGGTACTTCAATTTCAAATTTTCACGGCTTTACGGTGGCTGGTGGGTCGGGTGCGATCGTACGGGGCATAAAAGCAATGGGTTCACAAGTCGTGATCGTTGGTGGCTTCGCGCAAGGTCCAGCAGGTTCAGCTGGTGGCGCAATAACACGCTGGAATGGCACGGGGTGGAGGGGCTTCACATCGTCCAACATCACGATCGCAAATGGTATTTTCTTTGATTCCTCAAATGGAAGGTTATTTGTGGGTAGTAGCCAGCCAAACATGGGTGGTCTCGCTAATGCCGATGGCCTAGTGGCGGTGGCCATCAATGCAAATGCTGGCATCGAGTCCATCACCAGCACTAATGCAACAACACCCTTATCGTTTGACGCAGCTACCACCACCTATTCATTGACTATTTCAGACGCGGTGCAGAATGAAGTCTTCACAGTGGTTGCATCGGAGTCAGCAGATGCAGTTTTTGCGACTGTGGATGGTGTGTCATATGCGGTGGATGGCGGATCGTTTACCTTGACTATTGATGCTGGAAGTTCTAAGACGATCACATTTGTGTCAGAGTCCACTGATGGTTCCGCAACATCTGCAAGTTATGCAATCCAGGTAACACGTTCGGCGGCACCGACAACTACCACCACTACGACTACAACGACCACAACTACGACTACAACAACGCCTCCCACCACAACAACAGTGGCACCTAATCCCGCACCAGTGTTACGCAAAGGCCAAACAGTAACTCTGCGTTCAGTTGCGACCTTCGCAGGTTTGATGATTCCGGCGCGCTCAAGCATCACGGCCACCGTGGCACCTTCTTCATCTCGTATCTGCGAGGTTCAAGGGGTCAACGTAAAGGGACTGAAAATAGGCAATTGTCGTATCACGGTACGAGTGCGCCGACCGAGTGGTCAGCAGACATCAAGGACAGTGACTCTGTCGGTGCGGGCATAACCGAAGATGAAAAAAGCCCCGCCACCAGATGGCAGCGGGGCTTCAATCAGACGGTTGGATCGTTATCTAATTGGTGTAGCTCTTCCAAGTTGCGATCTTGTACTTATTGGCTTGGGTCAGTACGTAGTATGACATCACACCGGTGGAACTAATACCAGTTGCGTTGATGTACTTGCCCGCAGGGTAGCTGTAGCCGGACAACAACAGGACCGAGCCCGTAGTTACTGCACCAGTCGCTGGGTTGTACTTGGCAATCGCCACCGCGTTAGTCATGCTCATGCCGTAACCGGCCTGGGAACGCTTGACCAACCATTGGCCGTTTCCTAGCTCCTTAATTGGCTCGAGATAGTCCATCTTCACACCAGGCGCCGCGATAGTGCCAGACGCTCGAAGGGTTGGGGCCCGCTTGGGGACCACTTGACCGGTTGCACTAACGGCGTAACCCTTGGTCGGACCCGAAGTCGGAGCGTTTATGGGCTCAGAGTGCGCCATCACGATCCAAGTATTTGCCTTTTTCCCGGGGGCGACCCGCAAGTCGCCTTCAGTATCGCCGAACACACCTGTAGCAAGCGTCTTAGTTTTGGGCACCATGTTTGCAGACACGGTGATCAGCTTGCGGTCGCTTGCATCATCACCGGCACACATTGCGTATGGCACGCCATCTGGTGTGGTCTCTGGACCAATTGCCCCGTAAAGAAACACTGCAGCTTGAGTGCCTTTCGCTCGGGAGTTGACTCCCGCGGAAAGGTAAGAGCACGGCTTTTCTGTCGTTGGCTCGGGCATTTCAAACAAGGTCAAATTCAATGTTGAACCCGTAGCTGTAACCAATTTGCCATAGGTAAAGAAATATTTGCCACTCATAGGGT
>JBIIRE010000144.1:0-3805 GCA_044341655.1 Ilumatobacteraceae bacterium
TGAACCGCGGTGCTACGGCATTTGGTACACGACTTCTCATTGACTTTGTAACTAACTTCAAGCGCCGCTAACGCGCGAGTTGCTGGGCAACCAGTCGGCGTGTGACTCGCGGAGATAGAGCGGTAGCCGCGAGAGATTTCGGGCCGATAACGGTGGCAAGAAGCGCCTAACTTCCAACCCGTAGCTGGCTTCGCGTGCGGCCCCGAACATGATGCAGCGCTGCAGGGCTCGTGTGAATGGATTGCCCCGCACTGAATTGAATGTGAGACCCAGCGCTGCGGCAGTGTCAATCAAGTTCAATTCATAACCTTCTGGATAAAAATCAAACCCCGCATCAATGCGTCGCATTAGCCAAGTTGTGGTGGGGCCAAGGATGCCGAGCCAAAACGTCTCGACATAATCGCCACGGATGTCGAATCCGATCTGATCAACTACGGGGTCACGCCACGGAAGCACGACCAAAACTCCATTTGAATCAAGTTGTAGTTGTTTTTTGTGTGTTGGGTGAGTTGCGGTGTCGACCATGCATGGAAGTGCAAGGTGCGGTTTTGATTCGGGAAACGGGGGGCAATGTCGGCCCTCTCAATAGGATTTGAATGTGTCTCCAATTGATGAAGCCCGCAACCTTGTTGAGCATTCGCAGCGCATCGTATTTCTAACGGGTGCAGGAATCTCGACTGATTCGGGGATACCAGACTTCCGAGGCCCGAATGGGCTTTGGACCAAGAATCCGAAAGCAGAGCAAACCGCAACGCTGTCGTACTACTTGAATGATCCAGAAGTGCGAATGATTGCGTGGCAAGGGCGGCTCAACGCAGCAAATTGGACTGCCAAACCGAATCGTGGCCATGAAGCAATTGTTGAACTCGAGCAACGCGGGCAACTCACCGCCATCGTTACGCAAAATGTGGACGGGCTACATCAAGCTGCGGGCAATAGTCCAGATCGTGTAATCGAAGTTCATGGTTCCATTCATAAAACTGTTTGTTGGGAATGCGGCGACAAGCGTCCGATGCTTGATGTGCTGGAGCGTGTGCGCGCCGGGGAAGTGGACCCGCCATGTGAGCTGTGCGGAGGAATTCTAAAAAGTGACACGATTTCCTTCGGGCAGAATCTGGTGCCTGACGTGATTCAGTCGGCTATCGAGGCGGTTAATCAATCCGATCTAATGATTGCTGTTGGCTCGACGCTTTCCGTTTTCCCAGCAGCGAGTTTGGTGCCACAGGCACGCCAAATTGGTGCGCCGGTGATCATTGTCAATGGGCAAGAGACGGCGATGGATGATCGAGCAAATGTGCTTGTACGCGGGCTCATAGGCGAAGTTCTACCGGCCATCGTTGGTGCCACTGGGTGAATTCCCGACTAATTAGGTAGCATTTAGACATGGCAAGTTTTAGAGACCTTCTCGCTTCGGCGCGTGCGTCCATTTCCGAGATCAGCACCGAGGAAGCCCAGTCCAAGATTGACGCTGGTGGCGTGGTTGTGCTCGATGTGCGTGAGCCAGACGAATTCGACCAAGGTGCGCTCAACAATGTGGTTCATATTCCACGCGGCCACCTCGAAGCTCAGATTGAGAGCCGAATCACCGACAAGTCGGCTCCGGTTGTTGTGTACTGCGCAGGTGGTGTGCGTTCCGCATTCGCTGCTCAGACCCTTGCATTGCTTGGATATCAGAACGTTTTTTCAATGGACGGTGGCTTTGGTCGCTGGAAGGACGAAGGTCGGCCATGGACCACGCCCGTCACACTGACTGCCGAACAGCGCAATCGCTATCAGCGTCATCTGCTGCTTCCCGAAGTCGGAGTTGAAGGGCAAGCGAAGTTGCTTGGGGCAAAAGTGCTAATGCTCGGTGCGGGTGGCCTTGGTTCACCTGCGGCTTTGTATCTTGCTGCTGCTGGTGTAGGCACAATTGGAATCGTCGATATGGACGAAGTCGATGCTTCGAACTTGCAGCGCCAAATTCTTCACAACATGGATCGAATCGGCGATCGCAAAGTTGATTCGGCAAAAAAGACCCTGACTCTGATGAATCCTGACGTCAACGTGGTCACCTATGACACGCGACTCGCGGCGAGCAACATCATGGACATCATCGCCGGCTATGACGTGATCGTTGATGGCGCTGATAACTTCCCGAGCCGCTACCTGCTAAACGATGCCAGCGTGAAGCTGGGAATCCCAGTCGTGCACGGCTCAATCTTCCGCTTCGAAGGAATGGTCAGTGTGTTCCATCCGCTACGGGGTCCGACCTATCGCGACATGGTTGCAGAACCACCTCCGGCGGAGCTGGCGCCAAGCTGTGCCGAGGCTGGTGTGCTTGGCGTATTGCCGGGAATCGTCGGCAGCATCCAAGCCTTGGAGGCCCTGAAGATCATCCTCGATCTTGGCGATCCACTGATTGGGCGCATTCTTACGATTGATACAACCGAGATGAACTTCAGGGTATTCAAGTTGCGCCCTGACCCGGCCAACGTTGTGACATGGGACAACCGCGATCGGATTCAAGTACGCGACCTCGACGGGCTTTGCGCTCCTTGGATGGACCACTGACAACCTGCAAACTTGCCAAGTTGCGCTGAAATCACTAATTCGGGGGACAGACGGTACCGCTACCTTCACGCACTCTAAGGTTGGTGCATGCGTGTTTTGGCAGAACTAGTCGGCCCTGCCGTGCCCGTGGTGGTGGATGGTGCCGACGAAGTTTGGGCCCGTGCCGACCAGTCGTGTGAACGAACCACAAATCACTCTTGGAAATTTGCCCTATCTGGTGCTCTGAGTTTCAACACCTATTTCGGTAGTTTTCCGCTCTGGAAGTGGCGTGAAGAGACAACTCTTAAGAACCTGAGCCTTCTCGTTTCAGGTAAGGGGCAGTTTGATATTCAAATTGATGGTTGGACTGCGTGGGGTGAGCGTTCCTTGGTGGCGCGGGCTGAAGTGTTGCTGCTCGGCGACACACCGCGACGGATCGACCTGCCTCCAATTGAAAAGATCGACAAGTCAATTTCCTACCTTGTTGTGCGTCTCTTCTGTAATGACGTGCAAGGCGAAGTAGTTCGCCTGCAGTATGCAACCGCAGACTCACCTGCAAACAAGTTGCGGCTTGGTGTGTCGATCACCACCTTCAATCGCCAGCAGTACTTGATCCGAAATTTGAAGAGTGTCACAACGGCGCTTGCCCATCGCCCTGATATTGCCGACGATATTGAAATCACCGTTGTTGATAACGGCAAGAATGTCGAACTTCCATCAGAAGTGGAAGGCAAAGTGCGCCTGGTTCCAAACGCCAATCTGGGCGGAGCCGGTGGATTTGCGCGCGGTTTGATGATGTACCGCAAAGAGGGCAAAGTCAGCCATGTTCTTTTCATGGACGACGACGTCACGATCTGCCCAGAATCGATCTTTCGTGCGATGGCTTTCCTTTCATTCGCTAAGGATCGCAAGGCTTGTATTGCTGGCGCGATGTTTGAAGAAGAGCGCCCCAGTGTGCAGTTTGAACTCGGTGCGCAGTGGCGACCATTTGAAGTGAATCCATTCATGGGCCTGCAACGAGGCCTGCATCTCGACAATTGGCGGGCATTACGCGAGAGTGAAGATCTAGATCGATCAATCAGTTACGGCGCATGGTGGTTTTACATGTTCCCCGTGAATGTGATCTCAGATCTGCCCCTGCCGGTGTTTGTGCGCGGTGATGACGTGACTTTTGGGCTACGAGGTGCTGGAACAAGTACGACAACACTCCATGGTGTTGGTGTTTGGCACCAAGCATTTATGTACAAGAACGGACCCTTCCATTACTTCCTCGAGG
>JBIIRE010000145.1:0-3761 GCA_044341655.1 Ilumatobacteraceae bacterium
AAAACGCGCGAGGAAGTCGCCGAAATCCGAGAAGCCGCAGGCACCCCTGGCAACATCGACCGCCACGGGATCACCGTGGAGCTCGACGAGGGCACTACTGCACACAGTCCCGCACCGATGGCGCGCAGTGGCGCTAAGCGATTAGTAGTGCGCCGGCGAACGCGTCAGGGCAACTGACCCACGGAAGCAAGAGCAAGACGAATTAAACGATCCTGCCCGCCGGTCATATCACGACGGACTCGCTCAGATACCGCTTCAGCGGGCGTGAACCACGCGAGGTCAAGGGCCTTCTGCGTGGGATGACACTCACCCGAAACCGGAACTACATATGCAAGCGCAACCGCATGCTGGCGCGGATCGTGAAACCCTGTGATCTCTGGATCACGAAAATACTCAGCCACGGTAAATGGCGCCGGCTCAGGTGGCAGTTTGGGTAGCGCCAACGGGCCCAAGTCTTTCTCGAGATTGCGCATCAAAGCCTGACGGATGGTTTCATTCAGCATCACTCGGCCCGAAACAACCATTCGGCTAATGCTCCCATCGGCGGCTTGCCTAAGAAGCAAACCAACATGGGTGACTATCCCGTCAGCATCGGCCCGCACAGGCACAGCATCCACATAGAGCAGGGGTACACGGTCACGAACATCCGCAATTACCTCAGGCTGTAGCCACGAGTTGCGCGTGTCAATCTGATCACTCATCTCGGCTCCCTGTTTCGCGTTTCAGCACCAATTGTCGCAAAGCTTGGCGCGATGAGCGTGGATATCAGTGAAAGCGTTCCTTGGTGAAAACACGGTCATCAAAGCACGAGATGAGGAGCAACTTCGTGGCACTGATCTCGAAAATCGCATCCTGGTCATAAGACGCTCCAAGCCTCCGTGCATCTTCGTAGGTCGAACCCCAGACTGCGAATCCTGGCTCACCATCGTGATCCTCCATGCCGACCCCGTAGGTGCGCACGAAATGGAGTCCCAAAGCGAGGAGGTCACCAGCAAGGAGTTGGTTCGCGATTTCATTTTCCTTGGTTGAACGATGGACACCTTGGGGATCCCAAGCTGTGATCACATGAACCGGGCCCTCAAATGGCCACTCCTTCACCGCATCTCGGCCATTGAGTGCGACGTATTTTCCTGGTTGTACTTCAGCCATTACAACCGTGTCAATGTAAGACTCCCACCGAACATCCTCGGCCGCAGAAGACTCGCCGCCGAAACGGAGTTGCAACATCGGCACCAATTTTTCTGCCGCACTCGTGATGCGCTCCACAGCAGTTTTCAACTCCCCAGCAGTCATTGACTCAGCCACTAAATCGACGACCGCCCACACTTGCCCTTCCATGTGCGTAACACGGACATATCCAAGTGCAACGTTGTAGTCATTCATTTCTTCGTAAAGCTCAGGCGTAGCTTCAATCTCATCGAGAAGCACTGCGAACACCTGCAGGCGAGTTGGATAGCTGTCAATTAGGCGACCAAAAACCGGGGTTCCGCGGCGCACGAGACGGTAATCATCATCGTGGTCGCGATATAGCGCGATTTTTCCGTAGGCGCTGATGATTGCATCTTCAACATGTGGGCGAGCCTGCTCACGAACACTCATTATCGGTGTGAGCATTCCCGCGGCATCGTCAGATTTCAGATAGAGCAGATCACCATCAACGACGGGGATATGGAGGCACACCTCAGTTGGATGAAATCTAACCAGGCTGTGCAATGCGCTGAGTTCAACTTGCACCGACCCGTGACCAACCGAATTACCGTCCAACTGACACTTGGTAGTGCCGAGGTCTGGTATGTCAGCGCTTATCGTCAAGACTCCGTCGTCGACATCAAGATGCCCGTAAAGATCGGCTCCACCGCTCTGGGTGGAGATAATCGCGTGCAAAGCATTCGCGAGAATTACCGAATCAACGGTGATTCCTGCGGGAGTTTGACGGCGCTTTGTAATTAGCGAAAAGTAATCCTTGGGATGTGCAGGGGGTGGAGCCACTTCAAAGCGACCTGCACGACCAATTACCGACATTGACAACACTTGGTCATTCGCATCGTATTGAATGACGAGGCTCACAGTGCCGGATTCACTTGCGGCGAATTGCACAAGGCGCCGTGAAATTGGCACCAAGCACTCAATGTCTGTAGTAGATCCATTGATGATTGCGATTGAATGCGGTGTTCCAACGGCCCAGCGGCGGAGTCCGTTCTCGCACTTGAGCAGCAACCAACCAAAGCCATTGCTTTCATTGGTATCAGTCATTCCGGCGAGGTCGAGAACTGAGAGCCACTCGTCTTCTGGAATTTCAATGGTCAGAGTCTTCAGCACCGCTCCCTAAATGCGAGTCGGTTGGAGAGGCTATATGAAGAATTAACTATTAAACCATTTAGTCCAAATGTGAGGGAGTATTTAGCATTTTTGGGGCGGCGTGCTTTAGATGGAAGAGACCGCCCATGCTGGCGCAAGCAGATCCCCACTCAGCGTTATCGCCAAAGCGTGATAGCCGGGGAACTGTTCCACCCACGCCACGCCGTCTAAGCCCTTCACATACGCAGCGGTGGCAAATGCGTCCGCCAAGCGCAGTTCGGGCCCGACAACGGTCATCGACCCAAGAGCCTCAATGGGTCCACCTTTCACATCCCAAAGATGAAGACCGCGCGCACCGGTACCGCTGGTCGCAACAGCTTGGTCAATTACATCCAATGAAAACCGCAGTTCATCTGAATTATGCGGATTTGAGATACCCACTGACCACGGCTGGTTATCAGCGTTTAACCCAGCTGTCTGAATGTCGCCCCCGATATTTATTAGCCAATTATCCAATCCGAATTCAGCCAAATACTTACTCGCTCGCTGGCCCGCCCAACCTTTAACGAACCCAGCTGGGTCAAGGCCCCCATTCGGACGACGCGCCACGAAGGCCCCGTCACTTACATGCTCAAGCCAGGTGCATGCATCCATTACTTCGATCACCTCTGGGGAAGCATCAAGGAGACTGAGTTCTCCGCTGTTGATGCGTGAAATCTCACTCGTCTTAATGAAAGTTGAAAAAAGTGCCTCGAGTCGGTGCAGTTCGCCGAATACTCGACCCACTGCTGTAACAACCTGTGAATGGACCCGGTCTGCGACAACATGCACACTGGCCACGGTGCCCATCACGGGTTCGGCAAATTTGAGAATGGGCTTCATCATGAGTTGTCCAGTGCAAACTGCAGCGAGGCCATGTAAGCGCGTGAGGTCAGCGTGGCTCCACTCACGGCTTGCACATTTGCATTCTTGGCAACAACAACGGCGTCATGCAGGATCGGTAATGCGAAATTGTTTATTGCGAGACTGCGACGATCAGCGTCGGGAAATTGCAACACTTCAACTTCGCAAAGTTCACCTTCCCCATCCAGTAGCGCCTCCACTTGCACGATTCCCCACTTGAATTCAACTTGTGCACCTGTAGAGCGAGCAGCGCCACAAGTCAGCTCCTGCGTCGACGTTGATCCAGTCGGGTTCGAGGTGCTCGATGAACTCGAACTCACTGAACCTGTTGTGCTTGAGGGGTTCAAAATGATCATGTTTTCGGGCCCATCCACCAGTGCCAGGAACACCACTCCACCGCTGGCAAGTAGGACCGCTGGGGCAAGCCGTCTTACAAGGGGAAACTGATCATCTGCTGATTTGTTCCGAGTCATCTCACCACCACGGCCTTTCAAAGTGAATGTCTAGAGCATCAATCCCCGCTGCACGAAGTCCTTTGTACGCAGCGAAAAGGAGTGATT
>JBIIRE010000146.1:0-3760 GCA_044341655.1 Ilumatobacteraceae bacterium
GAATCTGCTCGTCATTCTCCCCGTGGTATACAAATATCGGCACTGAGGTACTGACATTGCCCGGAGTGTTCGCCTCTAGATAGGTGGCAAAGGGTTCTACTGAAGCGGGATCCTTCGCGATATACATCGCAGGATCTTTTCCACGGACCAGATCGTGTATCTCGCTACATGTTTCTGCGGCAGTTTTAACCATGTTGAGGCCCTCTTCAGTCAGCACTTCACTCAGGTCAATATCTGGATATGCAGCTTCAAAACCCGCGCCCGCCATGAACACATATCCAAAAAATGGACTCGTGCGCAACACTGCTGCAAGGAGTTTTAGTTCGACAGCCGGCGCGCCCGCCACAGAGCCGACCACATTCGTGTCGGGTGCATATGTGGGAGCGATTTCTGCAGTAATCAGTGCAGCGCCCCCACCTTGTGAATGGCCCCAAACTATGGACTGCCCAGATGTTTCTGTCATGTTGCGCGCGGCACGAATGATGTCGAGTGTGCTGCGTGCTTCTGAGAGCCCAACGACATAAGGGTGCACGCCAGGTGTTCCCGATCCTTCATAGTCAGTGGCAACAACAATGAAGCCTCGTTCAAGAAACGGTGCAGCTATCGATGCAGATTCGCCGTTGCCTTCATTCCTGCTCGGAGCACATTGGTCGCCAAGACCAGTGGTGCCGTGGGCATAAGAGAGAACCGGCGCATCGGTGGCGACTGCGTCGGGGACCCAGATCAGTCCACTTACCGCGGTTGGCTCACCCGCAACAGTTGAGGACAAATAAAGCACTTTGTGAAGAGTGGATCCATCGCGGCTCGTTACGGCATCGCTCCAAATGATGTCGCCTGGCTTGCCGTTGGGTAGCGGTGAAGGTGGCTCATAGAAAGCGTCGCCCGTTGGTGCGCCCTCCTCGGCTGGTGTTGATGAGGTTGTGGATGTGTCGTCAGCCACATTGTCTTTGTCGCTGCATGCGGCCACCACGAGGATCGCTACGACAGCAAATGTTCGAAATGATCTGTTCTTCATTTGCGCCTCCCGTGCAACAACTTATGCTTATTTTCTAGGTGCCATGCATATTTGCGGCCATTGAGACGGCATGGCGTGAGAAACTTGAGAGATGTCAAGCATGGACCGCGCCACTGTCAAAGATCTGAGTGGGCGTCTTGATGCAATGGTGGCTGATCTCGACTCGCTCGTGACTCATGAGTCGCCCTCACGGTCGGTTCCAGAATTAAGGGCTTGCGCATCAACACTTGCAGCGATTTTTGAACGCGTCACAGGAAAACCCGCAGAGATCGTTGACTCCGGTGACCCCATGCGTGGTCCTCATGTGCGGTGGCAGGGTGGGGTCGAACCAAAAGTGCTGATACTTGGCCATTACGACACCGTCTTTCCAAAAGGGACGATTGATGTTCGTCCATTTCGTCTAGATAATGGCGTAGCAACTGGTCCTGGTGTGTTTGATATGAAAGCAGCGATCATTCAGGCTGTTTATGCAATCAGCGTGCTTGATGACCACGTGCGATCGAGCGTGGAGGTTTTATTCACCTCGGATGAAGAAATTGGATCGGCGTCGTCTAAGGAACTTTTGTTGGAGCGTGCACACTCAGCTGGCAACGTCCTTGTACTTGAACCCAGTGCCGACGGTGGAGCATTGAAGACCGCCCGTAAGGGGACTGGAACATTTGAACTCGTTTTCACGGGACGCGCTTCGCACGCAGGGCTCGAGCCAGAGAAGGGCATCAATGCGCTTGTTGAAATGGCCGCGCAGATTCCAGTAATCGCTGCTCTTGCAAAACCTGAAATTGGTACCACGGTCACCCCGACGGTTGCGTCGGCGGGAACGGCGGACAACGTGGTGCCTGCCGAAGCACGGCTTTTTGTCGATGTACGGGTCGAGGCGTCTGGCGAGAAGGAGCGAATTGAGAATGCGATTGCGAAGCTCACGCCAACTGTTGAAGGTTGTTTAATTGATGTACTTGGGGGCATCGGCAGACCACCAATGCCGGCGTCTGCATCCGACTCACTTTTTGCTCTGGCACAAAGGTGCGCTGAAGAACTTGGTCTTGGACAAATTGAAGGTGTGGCAGTTGGTGGCGGCAGCGACGGAAACTTCACCGCCGCAGCAGGCATACCCACACTTGATGGTTTGGGTGCCGTCGGCGGATCAGCGCACGGCGAAGCCGAACACGTGCTTGTCGAAGAAATGCCAAAACGTGCTGCGCTTCTGGCTGCTTTGATGCACGCTCTTGCAGCCTGAATTAGTTCTCGAGTTCGAGCAACCCACCAGGGCCCAAAGTCCCAGCTGATCTGTAGACATCAAGCTTGTTGCGAGTATCGGTGATGTCAAGATTGCGCATCGTGAGTTGACCAATGCGGTCAAGCGGACCGAACTCTGCATCGTCGACTCGTTCCATACTCAAACGCTCGGGCGCATAAGTCAGATTCGGGCTCGTGGTATTCAGAATCGAGTAGTCATCACCTCTACGCAACCGGAGTGTTACTTCACCCGTTACCGCACTGCCAATCCAACGCATAAGAGGCTCACGAAGCATTAGTGACTGTGGATCAAACCAGCGACCTTCGTAGAGCAAGCGGCCGAGTCGGCGCCCCATAGTTCTGTAGTTTTCAATTGAATTTTCGTTGTGGATTCCACTCACCAAGCGCTCGTATGCGATGTGCAAAAGCGCGAGACCAGGTGATTCATAAATTCCTCGGCTCTTGGCCTCAATGATGCGATTTTCAATCTGGTCACTCATGCCGAGTCCATGGCGACCACCGATTGTGTTGGCTTCGTTGACAAGCTCAACTTGTGAAGCAAACTCCTTGCCATTTATGGCGACGGGCCAGCCTTCAACAAATTGAACCGAAACGACTTCGGCTTCAATTTTCACGGAATCTCGATAATGCGCGACCCCCATGATTGGCTCCACGATGTCCATCCCCTGGTCTAGGTCTTCTAGGAGTTTTGCCTCGTGCGTGGCACCCCAGATGTTGGCATCTGTTGAGTAGGCCTTCTCTTTAGAGTCGCGGTAAGGAAGGTTGCGCGCTACGAGAAATTCACTCATTTCGGTGCGTCCACCGAGTTCGGTCACGAACGACTGATCGAGCCAAGGTTTGTAAATTCGCAGTTTTGGATTTACAAGCAGTCCGTATCTGTAGAAGCGCTCAATGTCATTGCCCTTGTAGGTCGATCCATCGCCCCAGATGTCGACGCCATCTTCATGCATGGCACGCACAAGCAACGTGCCCGTCACAGCGCGACCGAGCGGCGTGGTGTTGAAGTAGGTCTTGCCAGCGGTGGCGATATGAAATGCGCCGCATTGAAGCGCCATTAAGCCTTCTCGCACGAGCTCGGTGCGGCAGTCGATCAAGCGCGCAGAAACTGCTCCGTACTCGAGTGCGCGACCCGGAACGCCTTCAAGGTCGGGCTCGTCGGGCTGACCCAAGTCGGCTGTGTAGGTGTAGGGAAGAGCCCCTTTTTCTTTCATCCAGGCAACCGCCGCGGAGGTATCGAGCCCTCCAGAGAATGCGATTCCTACTCGCTCACCCTTCGGGAGCGACGTCAGCACTTTGGACATGGTTCAACGGTAGTCCCGCGAGTGCTGAAATCGAGCCCAGTAATGCAGCAAGCGCAATCAGATATTCGACTGCTGCAGCACCAGATGCGCGCGATGTGTCGACGATTGCGTTTATGGCGAGCAGGATGACGGCCAAGAACTGGGTTATAGCCACATACTTTGGTTGCCAAAAACGGATGAACAAAACAGC
>JBIIRE010000043.1:0-12192 GCA_044341655.1 Ilumatobacteraceae bacterium
GCAAGTTGGGCAAGCAATCCTCTTGCTAATTGCATCAATTCGATCCTGTTGGGTCTGCGGACCGTTATCAGCTGCGATCCCAACTGCCAGCAAGACAAAAGTTGCCAAAGCCAAAACCAGCCACCCAGGCCAACGTTTGATGCTGCGATTCGCTGATTTCAGATTCATCCCACACCGCTTGCTTGCAACCTGAAGTTGCTCATTGTTTCGTTCAAGAAATCCGTGCTGATTTCTCCGGTGATCCGCATACGAACAAATCCATTCGGATCAACAATCCAGGTCTCAGGCACTTTTGCCACTCCAAACGCAACCGCGATCGTGCCGTTGTCGTCTTTCACCTTCGGCCAATCACCACCGTTTTTGTCAAAGAACGTTCTCACTGCAGTGTCTGAATCGTCATTGATAACCGTGTAGATCTCGGCTGGTTCATCCTGGGCTGATTCCACTTCGGCAAACTTCACTAGCTCTGGATGTTCCCGCACGCATGGAACGCAAGTTGAGTTGAAGAAGTTAAGAATCACCCAGGAACCTTTGCGGTACGAAAGGTTGAATTTCCCTCCACCAAGTAGCTCTGCTTCGACCACCGGCGCTGGTTTGCCAAGCAGATTTGATTCTGCTGATTCCTTGGCCCCTGAATGGGTCACGGCAAGAACGACCAGAAATGCAATGAGCACAGCACCGACTCCAAGCGCCACCGCGCGCACTGGTCGACGCATTGATTGTTCAGACACCAGCACCCTCCCCGATTGAGTCGGTTGCAGCAATGGGTGCAGAAGTTGGATCCGTTGGCCTGCGACGACGTCCGGGGAATGCCGCGAGAATTGTCCCAAGCCCCATTAGGAGTCCGCCGATCCACAGCCAGATAATCAGAGGCTTGACGAACACTTTGATCCGCGCCTCATTCTCGGAGGGCTTCACTGGTGGTTCGAGGGTGAGGTACAAATCTTTGGTCAGACTCGTTTTCACCGACGGCGTGCCGATGTTCATTCCCATATTGGTGAACTTATGGATTGCAGGAGCATAAGCCTGGCCCCCATCGATACTCACTAGGGCCTTGATTGAGGTGCTGCGATCATCTTCGGTTTCTTGAAACCCCACGAGCTCGAATGTGTGTCCAGCAAAACTCGCGGCTTCGCCCTTAACCAGTTTTAGTTCCTGACTGTTTGTAAAACTGTTCGAGGCAGTCAAACCAACTGCGATCAAGATCACACCAATGTGCACGATCATTCCACCGTTGGCACGCCCGATGAGCCCACGAAGCCCTTGGCGTCGCGTAGCAATTGCTACCTGCCGCCCTGCAGAGCCAGCGGCAAATCCACCGAGACCAAACGCCAGCAGAGGCGCGAGGCCAGTTGCTCCAAGTGCGACGCTCAAAGCAAGTGCCAACACTCCACACACTGCTGGCCAAAAGAGTCGCTCACGAAGCACTTCTTCACTGGCTTTTCGCCAAGGCAAAATTGGCGCAACACTCATCAAAGTGAGCATCACTATTCCAATCGGTGTTGATAACCGATCAAAGAATGGCTGCCCAACTACGAGTCGTCGATCCTGAAGAGCCTCGACAACCAACGGGAATACAGTTCCCAACAGCACAACAAAAGCGAACACACCGAAGAGCACGTTGTTCGCTAGAAATGCACCCTCTCGCGAAAAGGGTGAGTCAATCGTTCCAGGCGAGCGGAGGCGGTCACCTCGCCAACTAATGAGCCCAATTGAGACCAACACGATTACTGAGAAGAACGCAAGCAAATATGGGCCGATATTGCTCTCGGAAAACGCATGCACGCTGTTCAACACCCCGGATCGCGTTAGGAATGTGCCGAGAATTGTCAGCGAGAAAGTTGCGATCAGCAATGAGAGATTCCAAACGCGCAACATGCCGCGGCGTTCCTGCACCAGCACAGAGTGGATGTATGCGGTACCAGTTAGCCACGGCATGAAACTTGCATTTTCAACTGGATCCCAAGCCCATACGCCACTCCACCCGAGCACTTCATAGCTCCACCAAGAACCGAGAATGATCCCGAGGGTCAAAAATCCCCAAGCGAACAATGACCATCGCCGAGTTTCAAGCAACCAACCTTCACCTACGCGTCCTGTTATCAGCGCGGCAATCGCAAATGCGAATGGCACGGTCATGCCCACATAACCGAGGTAGAGAATCGGTGGGTGGAATACAACCAGCACATGGTTCTGCAGCAACGGATTCGGGCCCGGGCCATCGGTTACACCAGGAGCACCTCCCGCAAACGGATTCGCCGGCCCAAACGAAAGCACAAAGAAAAAGGCCAGCACAATGAACATGACAGCGAGCGCCCATGTAACGAGCTGATCATCACGACGCTGACGAAACTTCCACGCAACTGCGCCCGTGAAGCCCGCAAGGATCAATACCCACATCAGAATCGAACCTTCAAGCGCACTCCATGCGGCGGTGAAGTTATATAAAGCAGGCGTAGATCGTGAGCCAACTTTCTGCACGTATGCGAGAGAGAAGTCGCGAGTGATCAGGGCATATTCCATAAACGCAAATGCCGCAACTGATGCGGCAACTGCACCAAAAGCAAAACGTGGTGCTAAGCGCGATACGTTCAAGTCATTGCGCTTGGCACCGATAATGCATGCCAATGCTCCGAAAACAGAGCAAACAACACCAACTAAAAGTGCGGCGCGTCCCAGTGGGCCACTCAAGCCCTCAGCTGCGAACACTGTTCCTCGGCTTCTTCAATGCGATCCTTGTTTTCGGCTTTGTACTCATTTGAGTGCTTGACCTCAACACGGTCGCCGTAAAAAGTGCCCTCTTTGAGTTCGCCATGCACAACAACCGGTACACATTCGTCAAAGATGCCGCCGGGTTCACCCTCGTACTCAACTGGAACAGTCTCTTCGTTGAAGCTGATTGAGAATTTTGTGAATACGCCGTCAGAATTGACACTTTGTGCATCCACGATGCCTTGAATTCTCAGTCGGCGCCCCGATTCGCAACCACTGCGCTGATCTATCTCATCAACATTGCAGTAGTAGTCAATTGCCGACGACAGGAACTGGGTGACGATCACGCCACCCACTCCCAAAACCAAAACCAAAACCAAAACCGCTCCCCAGCGCCTACGCGGACGCGATACTGAAGCCGACTCTGGATTGGTGCGCGGTGTCAGGTCCAAGGTTTGTCCTTTGGATCAATCTGCTTGTCCATCTTGCGTGCGCGTCGGAGAAATGAAAACGCCAACCACGCCGCACCACCAAGACTCAGCACGTAACTCGCTGCAATGAAACCGAGGTCATCCATCAGACTGTCTGCCCTTCGCGACGCCGCGCTTCAAGTGCAGTATCGAGACCAAGGGACTCAATTGCATCTTCCATAGTGATAACACGCTGGCGATGAACAACAAGCCACACAAACATCAAGGTAAACGTGACCACACCCCAAAAGAGGGTGAACAACATCAATCCATCCATTTTCACGTCACCTGCGCGTAACACGGTTGGTTCTTGATGCAACGACGCCCAGATACGCACACTGAAGTGCACCAATGGGATTTCCAGCACTGCGAGCAGAGCGACGATGGCCGATCGTTTCGCGCGTTGGTCGTGGGTGCCACCAAGGCGGCGCACTGCTAGGTACCCGATGTAAGTGACAAACAAGAACGCAGTGGTTGTGAGGCGCGCATCCCACTCCCAGAACACACCCCAGGTCAGGCGTCCCCAGAGACTTCCTGTGATCAGAGTGAGCGCCATGTAGAGCACACCAATTTCTGCAGATGCACCAGCAATTCGGTCCCAGCTAATCGAGTGAGCGCTGCGGAACAGGTACATCGCCGACGCTATGGCTGTAACTACGAATGCGAGATACGCAATCCATGCCGTTGGTACATGCACGTACATGATCCGGACAGAGTCACCTTGATTTTGATCCGCAGGGGTTGAGACCAATCCGAGTAGCAACAGCAAAGCGACCCCCGCCAAGGTGACGCCACCCAGGTACTTCGTGAAACGAGTTCCGGTGGGGGTTGTTGCGGCGACGCCGTCGGCCGCAGCCATGGTTGACATTCCTCTATCTTCCTACTCTTCGATCAATGCTGGAAATGCAAACAATCCGACCACAGCAAATGCAACGGCGGTGAAGCCGAGAAGTCCTGTCCATGGCCATCCTTCACTCACTTTCCTACCACCAACACCCAGTGCCGATTCGGTCGCCCTGGTAGCGGCAATCACCACCGGTGCAACAACGGGAAGTATCAGCAGTGGCAATAAAGTCTCACGACCCTTCGCCTTGGCAGCCAACCCGCCATATGTCACACCGATCAATCCGAGTGTGGCTGCGGCCAACACCGTGGTCACCACAAGCAGCCCCAAACCCGCTGCTGGTGGTTCAACACGGAACAGGATTACGGCCAAGAAGAACAGCACGATGTCCAATGCGAGCAGTTGCACGATAAGAGCCCCGGACTTGCCGACAAAAACTCCACGCATGTCTGCACCTGCCACACGGAGTGCGTCCAGTGCCCCATCTGCTGTTTCCAGATCAAAAGATCTCTGAGTGATTAGAAGCATGGAGAAAAGTGTGGTCATCCACACCAGCCCTGACGACACGCGAGCAAGAGTGGAATCACTGTCAATTGCAAATGCGAAAAGCAGAAGAACAACACCAGCGAATGGCAACACCTGATTAGTGACAACTCGACTGCGAAATTCTGTTCGCAGGTCTTTTGCTACAACCGCCTTAGCAAGGGTCATCACAGAATTCATCTTGAGACCTCGTTGCACATTCCACCAACGACACTCACAACACGTGTGGCAAGTGACCCCGCTCGCTCCAACTCATGCGAGGCAACAATGACCGTTGCGCCTGCTTCAGATGCAGATCGTAAAACAGCGTCCAATTCATCACGGCCTGCGGCATCTAAGCCTGCATGTGGTTCGTCAAGTAGCCACAGTTCGGCACGACGCACAACGAGTCCGGCAAGTGCTGTACGACGGCGCTGACCAGTTGAAAGCTTTGCAACTTGTGTTGTACGCAAACGACCATCGAGTCCCATGCGATTTATCGCATGGTCGACTTCGCCCGAAGTGGCACCAACAAGTGCGCCCCAAAACCGCACATTCTCCTCAACGGTGAGATCGGTATATAAGCCATTGTTATGACCCAAGAGACCCACACGCGGTCGCACCAAAGCACGGTCTTTGGTGATGTCGACACCCAGTACATGCGCGTCACCACGAACCACGGGGAGCAAACCCGCGCATACCCGCAAGAGTGTTGTTTTCCCTGCGCCATTTGGGCCCTGCAGCAACATGACATCGCCACGATTCACAGTGAGATCGGCGCCGGCAAGTGCTGGAAAATCACCCAACACTGCAACAGCACCACGGAGCGCAACAACAGACTGCATGGGCAGGTCTAACGCTACCCAAACAACACGCCGAGCGAATAGCGTGCAAGGCGTGGATTCCCCCGTCGACGAAGTTGACCAGCCGATAAGACGCTGGTCATGGCCAATCAAGGTGGATTGGCGCCGCATTATCGGTGGCATTGGTGTCACCCTCATCGTTTCGGGCCTTTTATTGCTTGGGTTGATCGCGTACCAACTCTGGGGCACGGGAATACAGACCCGAGAGGCGCAACGCACTCTCGCCAATGAATTCAATTCACTTGTTGCTTCCACTTCGACAACCACAACATTGCCGTCAACTTCAACAACTGAACCTAAAGAGATTGTGATTCCAGACCCTGCAGAAGGAGACGTAATCGCGTACCTATCCATCGAGAAAATGAATCTTGATGTTTATGTGGTTGAGGGTGTGCGGTACCGCGATCTAAAGATTGGACCCGGGCACTACCCGACCACTCCAATGATCGGCACACTAGGCAATGCCGCCATCGCCGGACACCGCAGTACATACGACGCTCCATTCGGAGACATCGAAAAGTTGGAGGTCGGTGACAAAATCAAAGTGCAAACGACTTATGGCTACTTCACCTACGAAGTCACTGGCTATGAGATTGTCGCACCAACAAGCGTTGAGGTCATTGCCAACCCGACACCCAACGTTGCAACACTCACACTGACCACATGCCATCCAAAATTCAGTTCGGACAAGCGGTACATCGTTTACTCAAAGCTGGTGAAAGAAAAATCTGCACCAGTGAAGATCAAGACCGAGTCAGGTAACGAGCCAACCGTGGCGCCAACTAACTCCGAGGAAGCTTTTTCCGAAGGATGGTGGCATGATTCGGCGGCGTGGCCACACGTAATTGGTTGGACTCTGTCACTTTTGGCAATTGTTGCGCTGGTCTTTGGTCTGCGACGACGCTACGCAGCGCGGTTCAAGCACACAACTCTGGTGGCAGCGGGTGGGTTGTTCATTCCATTCCTCATTTGTCTCTACTTCTTCTACGAAAACCTCTCGCGGTTGTTGCCGACAAACCTTTAGGCGCAATACTTAATGGCGATGAATATCCCCCAACCAGGCATCGACTCCGTACGTGAGCGCCGGCAGCAGATTGCTAAGTATGCGCTAATTGCAAATCGGGTTGGATATCTTCTGTACGCGATTGCCATGGCTGTATTCGTAATGGCTTTTGCATTCGGTTTTACGCAACCAATGGTCACTGTGATCACCGCGTGCATGGTTGTTGGTTCGATATTGCTCGCTCCATCAATTGTCCTCACGCATGCAGTTCGAGCGACCGAGAACGAAGAAAGTGGCAAGGGTTACCGATGAGCACAACCGCCTCAAGATTGAGTGCTGACGCGCGGCGCGAACAATTACTGGAAGTGGCAATTGATGCTTTTGCTAAGAGTGGCTATCACTCAACATCAATGAATGATGTTGCTGCAGCAGCGGGTGTCACGAAGCCTGTTCTCTATCAACACTTTGATTCAAAGCGTGCGCTATACGTTGCGTTGCTTGAGGATGTCGGTGACCGCATCACTAGCGCCGTACTTGAGGCCACAAAGAACACCGACTCCGGCAAAGAGACGACTCGGCTTGGATTTATCGCATACTTCACTTGGGTGGCCGAACATCCACGCGAATTTCAGTTGTTGTTTGGAAGCAATGACCGCACAGACGTTGAGTTCACGGCGATGACCCGCAAGCTCGAGTCTTCCCTCGCCGAAGCAATCGCACCTTTGATTACTGCGGGAATCGATGCCCAACACCAGCGCACACTGGCACTTGGGCTGATCGCGTTAGCTATCGGCGTGAGTCAGCATCTCATCGCCGAAGGAAAGCGATTTAACCCCGAGACCATCGCTGAGCAGGTGTTCCAGTTCGCATGGGCGGGACTCCGCAGCGTGGGTCGCTGAACTCCTCAGCAGTCAGCGAAACACCCACCCTTTGTAACTCTCAACGAAGCCAGCAGCCGCTAAGGCTTGGGTCAATTCCGAAATCTCACTGACCGGCACACCATTCGCTTTACGAATTTCAGCTCCACGGAACTCGCCGTTTTTTACCGCTTCAGCGATGGCGGTAGCCCAAGCGCTGTGATCGGTGTTGGTGAACGTGCAGAGATTATTGGAACGGAAATCAAACCATGCAAGCGGCTCCCCGTCACGAAGAATCACAACGGCTGACACAACTCGCGCAGGACGACCCTCAGTGTGTGGCCAGTCGATGGCGGCGCCATAAGGCTGGGCTGGATCGGTGGCCGCGAGCAAATGTGGCGCTGCGCGTTCTGAGTCATGTGCAAGCGAAACGAATGTGTCACGGGTTGACCGCAGTTGATCAACTGCACCAACCACAGCAAACTGTGCCGCACCGAGACCATTCACGAAATATCCGCGACGTACTTGGCCTTTTTCCTCCATTAAACGCAAGATCGGATACACGCCAGAGAAGCCACCAACAACACCTTCAGCAAGCACTGCTTCACGGGTGACAACACCATGGCGCTCAAGTAACTGTGTGGCAACGGCGTGCATCACAGCCGTAGTTGCATTTTGGTTGGGCTCACCGACCAACTCGCGCACGAGGCTCCAGCGCCCGGCACCTGCAGGCGGACCCACCCGCGCTAGACGCGCCGGGCGTGCTTTAAGCACTCGGCCTGATGCGCGTCGCTGATTTGATACGCGGGGAGTTTTCCCGCCAGCGAGGTATGCGCGCAACGCTGCGAAGGAATCGTTGGTGACTTCGCCCGCCCATACGAGATCCCAGAGCATTGCTAAGACCTCCGCATCGGAATGGCTGGGCAACACCGCCTTGATTGACCCCCAAAAACTTGCCCCGCGCTGGGCAAGTAGCGCGCGAATGGCGTTGTGGCCCTCACCATCAGGCGGATTCGGCGATTCATAACCATGAATAAGTAGTGGAAGTTGGTCGGCGAAATACATGCGCACTCGCCCATCGCTTGCGCCAATCGCACCAGCGCCTACCCACACGACCTCACCATTGGTGCAGAGTGAATCAAGATCCGACGCGCGATAGCCGCGCACTCGGCGAGGAAGAACAAAGGTCTCAAGTGTTGACGCGGTAATTGCAGCTCCCTGCAACACTCCTACTGTTTCTACAAGTGCATCCATCCCAACTCGGGATTGGCCAATACCGTGCCAAGTAGCCAGAAATGCAGCAAGGACAGACTGCTCAACGGGCTCGACTTCGTGTCGTAGTTTCGCCAGTGATCGGCGCCGCACCATGCGCAGTACATCGACATCACACCACTCACGTTCGACTCCGTCGGGTCTGAACTCGCCACGCACAACTCGTTCTGAGGATTCCAAAGCAAGCAACACCGATAATGCGCGATCTTCGGTGATGGAGAACCTGCGCGCTATGTCAGCGGCATGAAATGGTGCATGGGTGCGAGCAAAGCGCGCGACGAGTTCCTCCAGTGGCCGTGCTACTGGAGTAGTGAAAACTTCAGGTAGCCCCATAGGCAAAGCACAACCCAGCGCGTCTCGGTACCGGGCGGCATCCTCGGCGATGATGTAGCGGGTCTCCCCAGACACAGCAACGTTGATCACTCGTTTTGCGCCGAGCAGTGAATTCAGCCCCTCTGCAACACCACTTTCACAGCGCGCAGTGATTTCCTCAATGGTTAGATCACCAACGCGTCTTAACACGTCGTGTAGCTCATCAATATTGCGTGCGCGACGACCGTCGCTCAGACATTGGGCATCGAGTTCGACGTCCGAGATTGCCTCGGAGTCAAGCAGCTCACGTAGCTCATCTGCACCGAGGAGATCTGCCAACAAGTCGCGATCGAGCGCCAAGGCAGCCGCCCGGCGCTCCGCCAATGGTGCGTCACCTTCGTACATGTACGCGGCAATCCAGTTGAACAACAAACTCTGGGAAAACGGCGACGCTTTCGGCGTGTCTACTTGCACGGCTCTGATGAGTCGTGCCTGCAACGAACCAAGCACATCTTTCAATGCGGGCACATCAAAGACATCTTGAATGCACTCGCGACTGGTCTCGAGCAGGATCGGAAACGACGGGTATTTCGCCGCTACAGCGAGAAGATCCGCTGCCCGCTGACGCTGCTGCCACAAAGGGGTGCGCTGGTCGGGGCGTCGGCGAGGTAACAGAAGCGAGCGCGCAGCGCACTCGCGAAAGCGCGCAGCAAAGAGCGAAGTGCGAGGAAGATTTGCAACCACAAGCTCCTCAATCTCGAGTGGATCAAGGAGGAGATCAGTGATTTCGAGATTCTCAATCGCTTCCGGCAAACGCAGCACAATCCCGTCATCACCCCACATGGTTTCAACCTTGATGCCGTGACGCTCTCCCAGCGTGTGCTCGATTGCCATTGCCCATGGCGCATGCACAGGGGTGCCAAACGGCGAGAGAAGACACACCCGCCAATCACCGATCTCATCACGGAATCGTTCAATCACGATGGTTCGATCGTCAGGCACAACCCCGGTGGACTCTGCTTGTTCGGTGAGGTACGAAAGCAGGTTTTGTGCCGCCAACTCATCTAATGAGTGCTGGTCGTGCAACAGTTTGATCGCTTCGGCGGGTTTGGCGTCGCGAACGGTACGAATGAATTCACCTACTGCACGGCCGAGTTCAATAGGCCGCCCAGGCTGATCGCCATGCCAGAAAGGCATCCGACCCGGCACCCCAGGTGCGGGGCTTACGACTACCCGATCAAAAGTGATGTCCTCAATGCGCCAGGTGGATGCCCCCAAAATGAAGGTCTCACCAGGGCGAGTCTCATAAACCATCTCTTCGTCCAGCTCGCCGACACGAGTGCCATCAATCAAGAACACGCCGAATAAACCGCGATCAGGGATCGTGCCACCGTTGGTGACTGCCAAGCGCTGCGCTCCTTCGCGGGCACGAATTTTTCCGTTCACACGATCCCACACAATGCGAGGCTTCAAACTCGCAAACTCATCGCTTGGATAACGCCCAGCGAGTAGATCCAGAAGATTATTCAACTGTTCGTCAGATATTTCGTGGAAGCCTGCGCATCGGCGCACCATGAGTGCGAGTGCACTCACTTCCATCTCACCTGCAATGGAGAGGTGGGCAACAATTTGCTGTGCAAGAACGTCAAGGGAGTTGCGCAGAAAACGTGTGGTCTCAATTTCACCGGTGACCATGCGTTTGGCCACAACCGCAGCTTCAACTAGGTCTCCACGATGTTTGGGAAACATGCGCCCACGGCTTGGCTCACCAACTTGGTGACCTGCACGCCCAACCCGCTGGAGGCCGCGGCTTACAGCACCTGGTGATTCAACCTGAATCACCAGATCTACTGCGCCCATGTCAATGCCGAGTTCAAGGCTTGAAGTTGCAACGATCGCGCGGACTTCTCCACGCTTCAATTGATCTTCAATTAGAACGCGCTGTTCACGGGCCAAAGAGCCATGGTGAGCACGAACAAGATCTCCTGCGGTTTCTTCGTGCACTTCGGTCTCAATTGCAAGCTCGTTGATCTTTGCGGCAAGACGCTCTGATTGACGACGTGAATTGCAGAAAATGATCGTGCTCTTATGCTCAAGGATTAACTCAAGAATGCGCGGGTAGATACTCGGCCAGATGCTCGTGCGCCGTGGCGCTAGTGCGACCGATGCCGGGCCGCTGTGAAGCCCACCCAGTGTTGGCGGTTGAGGCCGACCCAGATCGCCCATGTCTTCAACTGGCACGACTACCTGAAGATCGAGCTCCTTACGCACACCCGCATCAACAATTGCGACCTCGCGGCGCACACCATCAGATGTGTAGCCACCAAGAAAATGTGCGATTTCCTCCAGCGGTCTTTGCGTGGCAGACAAACCAATTCTCTGTGGTGGTACTCCGCAGACTTCTTCAAGACGTTCTAATGACAACATGAGATGTGCACCACGCTTAGTGGCCGCCATCGCATGGATCTCATCGATGATGACGGTGTCAACATTTGCCAGAGTGGATCGGGCTGCCGAAGTGAGCATCAGATAGAGGCTCTCTGGTGTGGTGATCAATAGGTCGGGTGGGTTTCTAACCAAAGCTTGGCGCTCTTTCGCACTCGTGTCACCTGTGCGCATCCCGACAATTGGAGTGTGGAACTCGTGCCCGAGTCTTTCAGCCGCGTGTGCGATTCCAGCAAGCGGTGCACGCAGATTTTTCTCAACATCAAATGCAAGAGCTCGCAATGGTGAGATGTACAAAACACGAGTGCGGGCACTTGCACTCGGTGATGGTGTGCTCACCAGTGAATCAATGCTCGAAAGGAATGCAGCAAGTGTTTTACCGCTTCCAGTTGGGGCACAGATCAAAGTGTGTTTGTGATTCTTGATGGCGTGCCAACCACCACTTTGAGCATCAGTTGGCGACGAAAAGGTGGAGCTAAACCACTGCGCAACGGCAGGTGAAAACCGATCCAACGGCGCCGGGACAGTGTCATCTGCCATGGGCGAAGGGTACACACCGGAAGTATCATCTAAGGCATGCCGAACCCCGGTGAGCACCACCCAGCCTTCGAGGAATACTGCGAATGCATTTTTGAGCTCATGGAGGACGGTTTTGAGGTCATCCAAGCCCGGATTGTTGAGCGTCTTCGGGTCTCAAGGCCCTCGGTCTCAGAGATGATTCACCGCCTTGAGCGCGAAGGATTGATCACGCTCGATGGTGGCCGAATTGATCTCACGGATTCAGGGCGCGCGCTTGCCGAGCGAGTAGTGCGCAAACACCGACTCGCGGAACGCTTCCTGACCGAGATTCTTGGTCTTTCGTTTGCTACGGCGCATCGCGAGGCTGGCCGTT
>JBIIRE010000044.1:0-12168 GCA_044341655.1 Ilumatobacteraceae bacterium
AATCAATGCAATGTCTCTGAGGGCTTCTTCGTATCGCAAAGCACCAGAGCCAATACAGATACAGCGTTGTCCTCGTGATGCAATCGCTTCAGCAAAGTCATCTGGTGTGCCAACTACAGGTGCAACCACGCGTTCGATCACGGGCTCACCAGCACGATCACCGATTCGGTGGCATGCGTAAAAAATCTCGCCGCGTCGAGCATCAAGCGTGCTCCAAACGACTACTTCTTCGCGTTGCGCAACAGCAGATGCGGCTTGGGCAAGTACATCCAGGGAACAAAGTTCCGCCAGATCAACTTCTAAAGCTTGAGCAAGAGCGGATGCGGTTGCTATTCCAACGCGCATCCCCGTGAACAATCCGGGCCCCACGTCAATGCCGATGAGCCCTACTTCTTCTATTTCTCGGCCTGCTGCATCAAGCAACTGCTCAATGGTCGGAACTAATGCTTCAGCGTGTCGTTTGCCTCCTCGAAGGGTAAAGGAAGCTGCGACTGAGTCATCCTCGCCGAGCGCAACCGACACTGCATCTGTTGAAGTGGAGATACACAGCGACAGCATCACACCACCAAATCCTGCAGATTTGCTTCAAGTTGCTCGAGACGTGAGGCCCAAATCTCACTCCGTGATCCCAGCGTGACTGTGCGTCCCGTTTCGTCATCAATACTCAACGACACAAAAACATGTGCAGGAAACAATTCCCCCGCAGGCGCACCCCACTCAATCAGCAGCACTCCCCCTGCACTGAGCATCTCTTCCAACCCGAGGTCGTCAATCTCCGCAGTGCTCTTCAACCGGTAGAGATCAGCGTGATGGAGGGTAAGCCGGCCGCCAGAGTAGGTGTGTACGAGCGTGTATGTCGGCGAAGTGACATCATCAACCACTCCAATTGCTTCGGCAATCAGTTTTGTTGTGGTCGTTTTGCCTGCGCCCATCTCGCCATCAAGTAACACCACATCACCATTACGCAACATCGCAGCAAACACCACGGCAAAGCGCCGAGTGTCAGTAAGGTCTGCGAGGCTTAATTTGAGCACCTGATAAGGCTAGTTAGCCGAGTGGTACTTGCGTTCTATGCGAACTGACACGTCGCACACGACCTCATAAGGAATCGTGTCTATCTTGGCGGCGATCTCCTCTGCGGAAATCGATTCCGACCCTTGCGTCCCGATGATCACCACTTCATCACCAATCTTGACGCTCTCATCCACTTCAACCATAAGTTGGTCCATCGTGATTGCTCCACGAATAGGCAAGCGTCGACCACCAATCAATACCTCGCCGCCGGTGAACGAGAGGCGTCGTGCCACACCATCGGCATAGCCAATCGGAACTGTGGCAATGATGGTGTCAGCTGGCGCGTTCCAGCGCGCACCATAGGAAACTGGCTCTCCAGCTCTCACCTGGTGCACATGGGATACCCGAGCTCGAAGTGAAAGCACGGGCTTCAGATTGAGATCGGTGTGTGCACTTGGCTGAATTCCATACATCGCAATACCCACGCGAACGAAGCTGAAACGTGAACGCGGAATCAACAATGCCGCTGCTGAATTAGCAGCGTGGACACGCGTTGGATTTACACCGCGAGCATTGAGCGCGGAAAGAAATGAGTCAAAGGCGTCAAGTTGGCGCGAATTCTCCGGCCGCGATGGTTCATCGGCGCATGCAAGGTGTGTGTAGACCCCATCGACGATCACGCCACCAGCGATAAGCGTGTCGATTACTTCAGTGGCGTAAGCAGGATCCACGCCAACTCGATTCATGCCCGTGTCAATCTTGACGTGAGCATGCACCGGCTTCTTAGGTGTCACGAGTTTGACTAACTCGCGTGCTGTTTCGATGTTGTAGACCGTAAAAATCAACCCATGATCAATCATGGTTTGCCAATCGGATCGCGGCTGTTCACTCAAGACGAGAATTGGTTCGTCAATTCCAGCGTGCCGCAGTGTCACAGCCTCCTCAGCTAGTGCAACAAGTAGTCCAGTTGCTCCGGCATTGAGCGCAGTCATCGCGCATGGAACATCGCCATGACCGTAGGCATTTGCTTTCACAACTACCCAGAGTTCAGCATCGCCGATCGACTTTTTCAGCAATTGCACGTTGTGGGTCAGAGCATCAAGGTCAATGTCGGCCCATGCCCAGCGATCAATCGCATGGTGTGCGTGACGGTGTCCACCACCTAGAAGTTTTCTCAACACCAACTTTGCACCTACCCGTGAATCTGCAATTCACTCAAAACACTTGCAACTGCACTGGGCAACTCCCCAGCCGTCATACCGACACTAGGCAACCGCATAGCCGCAGCACCGTGAATGTGAGCAGCACAGACCGCAGCAGTTGCTGGGTCTTGGCCTAATGCCAGTAGCGCACCAATAATCCCTGCCAAGACATCGCCTGAACCCGCGGTAGCGAGTCGTTGGTCGCCGCATTCCATGACCCAAGCGCGATCGTTGTCCGCCACCACGGTCAACGGCCCCTTTAGTAGCACCACTTGCCCCGAGCGCTTCGCAAGTTCAACGGCAGCGAGAATCCGATTCGAATCTGGCTTATTCCCCATCAACATCGCGAACTCACCGTCATGTGGCGTGAGGACGCGTTTTGATCTTGATGCCTTGAGCGAAGCAGCACCAATCGTTGCAACCGCATAAAGCCCATCACCATCGATCACAGTCGGCACCGGTGAGTCGAGTGCAAACTTTGCAGCACTTTTTGCCGTCGCATCAGCACGCCCAAGACCAGGCCCGACCACCGCGGCTTGAAAACGCAAATCGGTCTCATCGATGACCATTCCCCACTCCTCATCGGGCAACGAGTGCCACACCGCCTCCGTCGGGGATGTTGGCAGTTGCACCGCGCCAGGCACGAAGGCATGCACAATTCCTGCCCCCGCATGCAACGCCGCATCCGCAGAGAGTCGAGCGGCGCCGGTCATTCCTCGACTGCCGGCAATGATTTTCACACCGTGGTTCCACTTGTGCGCAGAACCCGCACGAAAACGTAAAAGAGCCGCAATGTCTTCGAGCTCAACCCACTGTGCGAGTTGATCACTCTGTGGAATTTCAATTCCGATATCGGCTACAACAAGATCACCTGCAAATTCAGCGCCTGCGCCGAAAAGGAGTCCGGGCTTTAGTGCCGCAAAGGTCACAGTGATGTCTGCATGCAACGCACGATGGACTTCGCCGGTGTCTGCATTGACCCCACTTGGAATATCAACTGCGAGTACGAGTGCATCACATTGAGTCGGCGGATTCCATGAATCGCGCTCCACATATCCGGTGCCGAATGCGGCATCAATTACGAGTTCGTACTTCGCATCTACGGCACGAAACTCATTGGGTTCGAGTTCATCCACTCTCGCTCCACGTGCGCGTAATACTTCCGCAGCCACCCTTCCATCTGCGCCATTGTTGCCTCGTCCAGCAACAAGCAAGATCTGCTTGCCGTAGGCTCCCCCAAGCATCTCCATCGCATTCGCTGCCACAGCGTGACCAGCACGCTCGATCAAAGTACCAAGCGGTGTGTTTGCGTTCGCATCAGCCTTACGCACCGCATCAACACGGGCGATAGGAAACATCAGAGTGCTGCCACCACTGCCATTGCGGTGTTGTCGGTGTGAGTGATTGAAATCTTCCACCCTTTGACTCCCCGCATTTCGGCGAGACGTGCGGCGGCACCAGTCAATTCAAGATGAGGCTGACCCGTCTCTGCACGGCGCACACCGATGTCGGCAAACGCCACATCGCCAATGCCGGCACCAAGTGCTTTCATCACCGCTTCGCGCACAGCAAAACGTGCAGCGAAACCTGGAACTGGGTCAACGCGCTTGGCCAGATCTTCACGCTCAAACTCAGTGAAGATTCTGTTCACAATTCGCGGATGACGACTCAACGCCTCACGAAATCTGCTGATTTCTACCGCATCGAGTCCGATACCAATCATCTAGCCCGCCAATGTTTTGCTACTTCAGAAATTGGTGATGTCAGCATTTCAACAACAGAAATCTCTGCGAGTCGGTCTTCGTTGAAGCCACCTTCGGTTTCACTGACCCAGTCAACGAGACGGTCATAGCGGCGGTCGTATCCCTGCAACATTGCACGGGCATTTGCGGGTGAGATGAATTCATGGAGCTTCACATGCACCAGCGTGATGCCTGTTGTATTGCTCCCCTTGACTTCAGGGATCAAGATCACTGTGCGGCTATCAGCTCCACCGATTGAGACAAGCACCTCACGCTCGGCGGCCACTCGCCTCTTGGTTCCAACAAGAACTGGCTGCTTGTCCACGCGTGACGGAAGGTCAAGCGAAATCCCACCACGATCAATAATCCGAATCGTTGCATTGCCCGGAGTGGGCTCACCTTCGATCTCATAACGAGTAAAGCCGGTGACTTCATCTACACCGAGATCCAATGCGGCAAGTACGCGCATGGTGCGGAACGTGATTCGGTCCCGATTCAATCCAGTAGCGAGAACCTCTTGGATCAGTGCACGATCCATCACTCCCTCATCACTACGGGAGATCCCGACGGTCACGGTCTTGGCCTGATGCTTGATCGCGTCAATCGGTCGAGTGAGTTCGTCCACCGCACGAGTCAATGATTGAACAAGATCGTCAAGTAAGGCTGAGGGACTAGATACCTTGCCGGTCTCGTTCTGGTAAGCATCGAGTGGTTGATCGGACAACGCATATCTGAACATGTTCGCAAGTTGGACTGCTGTTGACGCCTCAAGATGACCGTCGTAACTACCAGCACGCAATGCCTCAGAGAAAATTCGAGCACTGTTGGCAATCTTGTTGTGCACAGACTGCATCACCGCTTGTGCATCGCCACCAAACTGCACGAGTCGCTCAATTACCTCTCGCGCTTCGCGTAACGGTCGCGCTGATGCATCAATGGCAAGCGCGGCTTCGTACCCAAAAAGATGCCCAACCATTGCCGAAAGAATGAAACCAAGAGCCGGATGCACACTTGGTACGTTGATCACCGCCGAAGCATTGTCAAAACGACGATCCCCATCACTTGCTACAACAATCGGTGTGGCTTTGTGTGCTTTATAGATCGAAACTTCTTTTGCCACGTCATCAGCAGTGGACCCACTTAAGCCAGCAGCACAGACTAAAATCATTGGCTCACTGGACAAGTCAATGTGTTTCTTATCCTCGGTAACATCTGCCGAGATCGACTTGTAACAAAGCTCACTGAGCTTGATACGGACTTCGAGCGCAGCCACATAGTTGGGGCCATTACCCACAATTGCCCAGTATCGATGGCGCGTTGCATAACGTTGCGCAATCTCGGCAATCTGTGGGCGTAATTCAAGCGTGGCGTTCATCGCATCGGGTAGCTCGGTTAGGGATGTGAGCAGATTGTGAATCTCGCTTTCGGATGCGCACCCGGAGTGTTGGGCGATTGCACATGCATAAAGTGCACCAGCAGCGACTTGCGCATAGAACGCCTTAGTGCTCGCAACACTCATCTCCACATCACGGCCATCAGAGGTGTAAAGAACACCATCGGCTCGTTGTGCGAGATCACTTCCACGACGATTAACAATCGCGAGTACGTTTCCGCCACGGGCTCGCACGAGATCTACTGTGCGATTGGTATCGGTTGTGGTGCCACTTTGGCTGACTGCAATAACAATCGTGTCGGACATGTCCTGTTCCAGACCGAATCCGGATAACTCCGTTGCCGGCATCGCATCAACCTGGAAATTGGCACCCACCAGATGGGACAACAATTGAGCGACAGCGCGGCCCGCAACTGCTGCGGTTCCCTGACCAATCACTGTGATGCGATTGATTTTTCCCTTGGCCAATTGCTTGGCAAGGTGTGCCGGCATGGCCTGAGCACCAATTGCAGCAACCAGATGCGACTTTGATTCCCCGATGCGTCCCCGAAGTGTCGCGCGGAAGCTGCGCGGTGACTCGGAAATTTCCTTCAATAAGAAGTGTCGGTATTCCCCACGATCGATGTCTCGTGTCGTGATCTCGGTACGGGCAAGATCTGACTCCGTTACTGGCGTGGTCACACCGTCGTAGCCGCGTCGAATGATGCCCGCAACTTCACCAACTTTGCTCGCATCAAGAACTACAACCTCACCACCAGCTTCACCTTGCAATGCGAAGTAAGTGTCAGTCTCCTCCACCACTCCATAAGGCTCACTGGCGACAATCCAGCGATCGGGACACACCCCGACATAAAGTCCCTGTCCCGAGCCTGCAAGTGCCAAGTGCAATTTGCCCGGGTCCGTGGCGATTGCTGCGGCAATTGCAATTGAGCCTTCAAACTGAACCACCGATTGCCTGAAAGCTTCGCTCGGATCATTGGTCTTGGTCAGCGTTTGAGAGACGAGTACTGGAATTACTTTGGCGTCAGTTGTAATCGGGTCTGCGAATCGCAGACCATGCTCAACCTTCAAGTCGACATAGTTGTCCACATCACCATTAAGAGCTGCTGCAACATATGGGGAAGTAGTAATCGCAACTTGTTCGTTGTTAACCGGGTGCGCGTTGGGTTCCGAGATAATTCCAACACTTGCCCAACGAGTGTGAGCAAGGACTTCGGTGTAAACATCTTTATCGGCGAGCACGAGCCGAAGTAGATCATCATTGGTGATTGCTTGACGAATAGCACGAGTGTTGTCACCGAGCTCACCAATCTCTGCAGCAGCCTTATAGACGAAAGACCAAACACCATCGACATACCGAACAGCATGATTTGCAAACAGTGGATCCGATAAGCGCTTTTCCGCGAGTGCGATAACTCGTGAATCAGTTGCGCTCACCTTCGCGTGGTGCACCATCAAATGCACGCCAGCTGAATCTCGTCCTCGAACTTCGAGGCGATCTAGCGATGAGAGAACTTGCTGAATTGATATGAATGCGGCTGCAGCCGAAGTTGATGCACCAACACCACAGAAATCAAATACCGAGCGAATTGTCCGCAAGCGATCGTTGCGGATACTCCACAAGAGATCACGCACTGGTGAGAGTTTGGCCACAACTTCCTGTGCCCGATCCGCTGCCGCCATATGGGATCGATCGATCTCTTCGAGGTCACGGTCGTAATGAGTCGTGTTGGCATCAATTGTGGTGAGCATTGCTTCAATTCGAACTAGCAATTCGTTGCGGCCAAGTAGCGAAGCAATCACATAGTCATGGCGCAGTTTGCCGTTGACCTGACCGAGTTCAAGTGCAAGTCGCTCAAGGTTGTCGCCTGCATCCACGGCTCGGGAAAGAGTCCCAAGGACGAAGGATTCAATCTCCGACGGGGATTCAGGCTGCGACCATGTGAGGCGCGGCAGTACCGCAACGATTCCGCACATATCTAGAGGCTAGTTGCCCGCGCTGCAAGGCCTTCTGCCACCCGCTGTGCCTCTTGTGCAGAGTCACATTCCACCATCACACGCACCAAGGGCTCCGTGCCACTGGCACGCACTAGCACTCGCCCGCGTGTACCGAGCTCACGAACCGCTGCATCAATTTCGTCTTGCATTCGCGACACTGCTTCGCCTGCTGGGACATTTGTCTTCACATTGATCAATACCTGAGGCACTGTGATCATGACTTCATCGGCTAGTTGTGAAATTGGTCGACCTGAGTCCACCATTAGTTCCAGCACTGCGATTGCCGCCATTAGACCGTCACCCGTGGTGGCACGATCACGAATAATCACGTGACCACTTTGCTCACCACCGAGTGTGAATCCGTGTTGATTCATGTGGTCAAGCACATAGCGATCACCAACTGTTGTGACCGCAACATTGATTCCGGCTTGTTCCATCGCTCGCAACAACCCGATGTTGGACATCACAGTCGTCACAAGCGTGTTCGAGTGCAGTCGCTCGTTGGCGCGCATGTAGTGCGCAAGGAGACCAAGTAGTCGATCACCTTCAATGACGTTGCCGCGTTCATCAACAACCACGAGACGATCTCCGTCGCCGTCAAAAGCAAAGCCAATATTTGCTCGCACTGCTACAACTTCAGTACCGAGAGATTCGGGGGCAGTTGCTCCACACTCTGCATTGATGTTTGTGCCATCAGGCAGTGCGTGAATCAGATCGACCTGCGCACCGAGGCGACGAAAGACCTCTGGAGCCACTTCACTCATTGCACCATTTGCACAGTCAAGGACCACTCGGAGCCCAGCGCCAATTTCCTGACGCACCATGCGAATCCGCGATTCCACATATCGATCCACCATTCGCCCGCGTTCAATTACAGCAGCAGTTCGTGGCGCACGTTCTTTAGCCACGGTGGCAAGTTCACGGACAATTGCGGCCTCAGCTTCATCAGTCAACTTGACTCCACCCGGCGCGAACACTTTCACACCATTGTCTTCGTATCGGTTGTGTGACGCAGTGATTGCGATGCCGGTGATGTTTTCAACCTCGGATGCGAAAGCAACACAAGGCGTGGGAACCATACCGAGTGCGAGCACCTCAACACCTTCGCTGGTGAGCCCCTCAACTAGAGCCAATTCCAGTGCTGGCCCCGAGATACGTGGGTCACGCCCCACGGCTGCACGGCGACTCTTGACCGACCTAGCGATGGCAACACCGAGTTGATAGGCGTCGTCGAGGGTTATATCGACGAAAGCCTTACCCCGAACTCCGTCAGTGCCAAAGGCCAACATGTTGTGACAGTGCGGAAAGCCCGCGCTAGATCAACGCTTGGTGAACTGCGGCGCCTTGCGCGCCTTCTTGAGGCCGTACTTCTTGCTTTCCTTCTTACGTGAGTCACGTGTGAGAAGGCCAGCCTTCTTGAGTGTTGCGCGGCATTCAGGATCGAGTTCCAAAAGTGAACGAGCAACGCCCATGCGAACTGCACCGGCTTGACCAGTCACTCCACCACCATCAATTGTGATGTCGATGTCGTATGCAGACTCAGTGTTGGTTACTCGCAATGCCTCGAGCGCGGTCATGCGCTGAGTTGCTGTTGGGAAGTAAACCTCGATCGGCTTGCCGTTGACAACGACCTTGCCGCTTCCGGTGCGCAAACGCACACGTGCGACTGCTTCCTTACGACGACCTGTGGTCTGGGTGAGCGGGGCTGTTGCCACTTTTTCTCCTGACGATTTCTTAATCAACGAGCCTTGGCGTCGGCCAAGTCAAGAACAACGGGTGACTGTGCGGCGTGCGGGTGCTCAGCACCGGCGTACACCTTCAACTTCTTAATCTGCTGACGACCAAGCGGGCCCTTTGGCAACATGCCAGCAACGCTCTTGCGAATCGCGTCGGCAGGCTTGCGGTCGAGCAACTCGGCGTAGGTTTCAGACTTCAATCCACCCGGGTAACCGGAGTAGCTATACACCATTGACTTGTCGGCCTTGCCTTTGGTCATCACAACTTTCGAAGCGTTGATGATGATCACGTGATCACCGGTGTCGATGTGTGGAGCAAATGTGGTCTTGTGCTTGCCGCGAAGTACGCGAGCGGCCTCTGTGCAAAGACGACCAAGAACGAGACCCTCGGCATCAATGATGTGCCAAGTGCGTGTGATCTCGCTTGCTTTTGGTGTGTAGGTCTTCATCAAAATCTTCCCAATAATCAGGGCCCCGAAGGACCGTTCAAGGTTAGGGGCAAGCGCCCCACATCGGCAAATGGCCCAAATCCGAGGCTTAAGTGCCTTCCGCGTAGCCAACTGCGTGCAAACAAAGGCCATGCGGTGGCGCAATCGTGGCAGCCATTGACCGATCGCCAGCCAAAAGGATGCCCCGTATGTCCCCTGCGCGGCGCTTACCCATCCCGACCTCGACCAATGTGCCCACAATTGAGCGCACCATCTGGTGACAAAACGCGTTGGCTCGAATTTCAAACACCAACAGATCGTCGGCTTCGGCATGCCAAGTGGCCTGCATCACGTATCGGGACATTGATGCTGGTTCTTCGCCCGTTGCAACTTTCGGGCGACGACAAAAGGAACTGAAATCGTGTACCCCGATTAACGGGTCACAGGCCATCTGCATCGGCGCAAGATTCAAAGGAGTGTGCACATGCCAAGCGGTGTCCGCAATGAATGGATCAGGTACAGGTGAGTTGAGCACTGTGTACTTGTAGTGACGCCACTGTGCGGAAAACCGGGCATGAAAATCTGCACTCGCCCATGATGCTTCACGTACAACGATGCTTGGACCACAAATTGCATTGAGCTGACGGATCAACAAGTTCAGATCAGTACTTGCTGGAATGTCACAACTCACCACTTGCCCGCGCGCATGCACTCCTGCATCCGTGCGACCCGCACCAACAACTTCGACTGGCATACGTGAAACTGTGCTTAACGCTTCCGCCAGTGAACCAGCAACGGTTGGAACACCGGGATTGAGTGCGAAACCATGAAACGCGGAGCCGTTGTACGCCATAAGCAAACGAGCCCGCGCAACGGCGGGCTCGTCATTCTGAATATTCAATTCCGGCGGTGTCACCGGGTACCAATCACACGAGTTCGATGCGGGCCATTTCGGCTTTGTCACCGTGGCGCGTACCGAGCTTCAAGATGCGTGTGTACCCACCATTGCGCTCCATGTAACGAGGTGCAACATCGCTAACGAGTTTGTGGGTCATTTCCTTGTCACCGAGGTAACCCTGGATCTGACGAATGCGATGCAGGCGCATCGGGCTGTCCTCCTGGGCTTTCTTTCCCTTGGTGATTAACTTCTCCACGATGGGACGAAGAGCCTTGGCTTTAGCTTCAGTGGTGACGATGCCTTCTGCTGCAATCAAAGAAGCAGCAAGGTTCGCCATCATCAAACGCTGGTGTGCCGCACTGCCGCCGAAGCGGGGTGCTTTGCGTGGTGTTGCTGGCATTTCAGTATCTCCTTGAACCCGCGATCAGCGCAGTGTGAGGCCGCGCTCGTCAAGCTTCTGCTTGATTTCGTCGAGGCTCTTCTGGCCGAAGTTGGTGATGTTCAACAGGTCATCCTCAGACTTTTCGAGGAGTTCGCCGATGGTGTTGACCTGGGCGCGCTTCAGGCAGTTGCGTGGGCGCTCCGACAGATCGAGGTCTTCAATTGACATTGCGAGGTCCGAACGCTCAACGATCGGATCAGAGGTCGAAAGCTCGAGGCCCTTTGGCTCTTCGCTCATGTTGGCAACGAGGTCAACAAGTGAACGAAGTGTTGCACCAGCAGATGCGAGTGCTTCCTTCGGGGTGATCGAGCCGTCGGTCTCGATGTCAAGAACGAGACGGTCGTAGTTGGTCGACTGCTCAACGCGGGTGGGTTCGATTTCGAACATCACGCGACGCACTGGCGAGAAGATCGCGTCAATCGGGATCACACCGATCGTGCGGTTGTCGCTCTCACGATCACTTGAACGGTAACCGCGGCCCTTCTCGACGGTGAGGTCCACAATGAGGTGGGCCTTGGCGTTAAGAGTTGCAATGTGGAGATCCTTGTTCAGGATTTCTGCCTCGGCTGGGCAGACGATGTCGGCTGCGGTTACATCTTTCGCACCGTTGATGTCGAGACGCAACACAACTGGCTCATCTGAATCACAGATCAGAACGATGTCCTTCAAGTTGAGGATGATCTCGGTTACGTCTTCGGTAACGCCTTCAATCGTGTCGAACTCGTGCAGTGCCTTTTCGAACTGCACGGTTGTGATTGCCGCACCAGGAATGGACGACAAAAGGGTACGACGGAGGGAGTTTCCAAGGGTGTGGCCAAAACCGGGGTCGAGCGGGCCGACAGCAAAACGCTGACGGTTGTTCGACTCTTCGCCGACTTCTTTCACTGTGGGGCGCTGGATAACAAGCATGGGTATTCCTTTGCTTTTCTACGGCTGTTTACTAATTACTTCGAGTAGAGCTCAACGATGAGCTGTTCACGTACGGGCACATCAATGTGCTCGCGTTGCGGGAGATCGCGCACGGTGACTTGCTTGCCACCATCGCCAACCTCAAGCCAACCAACAACGGAACGATCGAGAACCTCGATGTTGTGCTGGATCACGATCATGCCGCGAGCTTTTTCGGAGAGTTCAATAACCTCTCCCTTGCGCACGCGGTACGACGGAATATCAACGCGCTTGCCATTGATCTTCACAAGACCATGGCTTACGAACTGACGTGCCTGCGGACGGGTCTTTGCCCAACCTGCGCGGTACACCACGTTGTCGAGACGCTGCTCGAGAAGACGCAACAGGTTTTCGCCAGTTGGGCCTG
>JBIIRE010000001.1:0-83782 GCA_044341655.1 Ilumatobacteraceae bacterium
GAATCGGGAACGTTTCCAATTGTTGCGCGCACTTCAACCACTGAAACTATTTGGGGCGCAGAAGCAATCATGCTTGCCGCAGGCACAAACGTTGAATGGCTCGTCGATGACATGGGATTGATCGCCTCGGCTGAAGAATCTGAGGCGGTAGCTGCATCGGTAGATAGCAGTGACGGGGTGGTTTATGTTCCCGCACTCTTAGGGTTGGGCACCCCCTACTGGGACTACGGTGCTCGCGGCACATTGCTTGGTATCACCCGAGGCACAACCCGCGCTCACATTGTGCGCGCCGTGCTCGAGGGGGTGGCTGCCCGAGGCGCCGACTTGGTTGAAGCCACGCGCGAGGAGACCGGGCTTCCCATTGCAACAATCCGCATTGATGGTGGCATGAGTCGCAACGGCATTTTCACTAAGGCACTTGCCGATGCAACGCAGGCCACCATTGAGGTCGCTGCCGACACTGAATCGACGACTCTTGGTGCTGCATATCTCGCAGGAACCCAAGTTGGGATCTGGCCTGACCTAGCAAGCGCCTGTGCCACCCGTGAGATCGGAAAAGTGGTTGAGCCCGGCTCCCCCACTGACCGTGGCGGATGGCGAAAATCTGTTCAACGCGCGGCGGGTTGGATACCTGATCTGTCCGCCCTTGACTTCTAAAGTTGTTGCCTGCGACCCCCAAAGGGAAGGCTTTAGAGGAAACGAAAGGACGTCCCTCAATGAGTATCCGCCCATCGGCTGATTCCAGTGCCGCGCCACCAGCGCGCCCCACGAAGAACGACATGCCAACTCTCGTTGCTTTGCATGAAGCTGAACTCGCCGCCCGCGACCTCTACCGAATTGCAGTTGATTCAAATGTCGTATCTGACGAAGATGCGTCAGCAGTTGTGAAGCTGATGGTTGAACATCATCGCGCTTACGGTCAGGCATTAGCAGGTCTCATTGGCAAGCTTGCGTCCAACGAAGCTGATGCTGCGATAGTTGATGCCCACAAGGCGGCTTTCGCATCCGCGAGTCAATTTGCCGGAGCAGCAAATGCGCTTGAGAACGAACTCACGTTGCGTCACACTGGCGCAATTGGTGTACTTGAAGGAACCGAAGGGGCAGCACTTGTGGCGTCAATTGTCATCACTGAGAGCCGCCACGCGGTGATCACTGCCGAATTAAACGGCGCAACTTCCCTTGATGCTCTTCTCTCAACCGAGGTGGCGAAGTGAACGACAACAATCAGACAAAGCTTGAATTCGCCGGCGCATTAAACCGCCGCCAACTACTCGGTCTCGGAGGCTCGTCATTGTTGGGAGCTGCTCTACTTGCAGCGTGCTCGCATGACACCCCTCCCGCAACACGAGTGGGAGATGCAGGCACCACTACCACCATTGCTGAGCCAGAGGTTAACGATGTCGTCTTGTTGCGCACCGCAGCATCACTTGAATACACAGTGATCGAGGCATACGCACAGTTGGCACCTTTCCTAACTGGTGACTTTGCATCCGCCAAAGATGCCGTTGACCGCTTTGTAGCTGATCATGAAGCTCACGCGAATGCGATTAACGAGCTTGTTGTATCGATTGGTGGAACGGCTTACACAAAGTCAAATGATCGCATCAATCGCTTGTACATTCAGCCGGCTGTTGAAATCATCACTGGTAGCGACACGATTGAGCCAAGCCCGACTCCCGCTGAAGATGCACTTGCTGTAGCAATCGCACTTGAGAATCTTGCTGCTGCCACCTACCAGTCAGTGACATCGGTACTGGAGAATCTTGATGTTCGCAAGGCTGCAATATCGATCGGCCAGACCGAAGCGCGTCACGCCACTATTCTCACTCGCACACTTGCGCCAGAGTTGGCGGCGATTGTTCCTTCGAAAGATCCAACAACTGGCGCAGACAATCTTTCTGCGCTGCCATCAGCATTTGGTTCGTTGTCGTCAATTTCGCTCACCATTGGTGCGCCAAATGAATCGGGCACCAAGACCAGCCTCAGCGTCGACACTCCGAGCCTGAACAGCCTCATCACTGAGTAGTAACCACTACTTACTTGTCACTCATGCACCATGAGTGACAATTGTTGAGAGCCTGAGAGAGTCGTCGGCGTAGACTTTTTTACGACGGTGAGATATCCAGGTGATCGCATCCAGTTTTCTGGATGAGGAAAGTCGGGACTTCATAGAGCAAGACGCTGGTGAAAGCCAGGTTGGGGCAACCTGACGGATAAGTGCAACAGAGAGAAAACCGCCGATGGCCGCAAGGCACAGGTAAGGGTGAAACGGTGCGGTAAGAGCGCACCAGCGTCGGAAGTGATTTCGGCGGCTAGGTAAACCCCGTTTGAAGCAAGGTCAAGCAGAGGGCATGAGCTGCTCGTTCGTCCGCAAGGACAACCCTCGGGTAGACCGCATAGATGGATGATCATCCGGCGCGTGCGCCGACAGAATCCCGCTTATCGGGTATCTCACCGTCGCTTTTGATCGACCAGCCAACCCTTTTGCAGGAACTGTTGCCGTCTTTGCGAGTCGCTTAATCCGAAGCGCTGCCACGCCCAACGAATGAGAAGTATCCCTGCGATTTCTAAAAAGATGTTTGCCACCCAGCGGTCGGCCACTGGAAGACTCGCGTCATTGAAACCAAACCCGGAGAATGGCCACCAGAAGACTTCTGTTTTGGCAAAGGCTGCGTCATAAACAAGATGAAGAAACATTCCGATCGGAAGTGGCATTAGAAGTGCGCGGGTTCGTTTGTATCGCGATGTGCTCACCACGATTGTGGTCATCACCAGCACACTTGCAAAGACGGAGTGCAGAACTCGCGCTCCCCCAAACCAGACGTCAATTACATCTGGGAGCAATACGCCAAGCAGGAGCGGCCGATAATCAAAAGAATCGTCGTGGAAGACGAACCAGATGCTTAATACTGCGGTGCCGACAAACCAAAGAAACACAGGCAATCAGAGTACGAGCCAACGCCCACAATTCGGACATTCAGGATCTGCTGAACCCCCAAGATCTTTCAGCTGCTGCAACTCCCCTGCCGAGAGGTCAAGGTGGCAGCCACTGCAGGTACGACCAACGAGCGCTGCGACCGCTACCCCGCCAAGATGTTTACGGCGCGATTCATATTCGGCCAACACATCCTTGGTTGTTTCGGCAATCGCATCACGGCGCTGACGATCGCCTCGCATCTCTTCATCAATCTGTGCGTCAGCATCACGTAATGCCGTTTCTTGCGCAGGTTTTTCACGCAGCAGTTCAGTCAGAGCATTGCGCGCTTTGTCACGCGTGGTTTCTTGCTCACCGAGTTGTTCCATCAAGTCAAGACCAGTGCCATCGGCTTCTTCGCGTTCCTGCCGCAAGGATTCGATCTCGCGTTGCAACGATTCCGCTTCGCGGGGAGCTATCACTGTGCGAAGTTGGGCTTCGAGTCGCTGACGTTTGGCATCACAGTCGTTGCCGTGTTTCTCGGCTTCCGCAAACGCCGACTCAAGTTGGGCGATTCCTGCATCCATTTGCGCAATCAATCGCTCGTGTTCGGCGATTTGACCTTGAAGCAACTGCAGTGCTTTTCTCTCCGGCAATGCACTGCGCTTGTGTTCAAGCTGATGTAGATGCGTGTCAATGGCCTGCAGTTCGAGCAGCACCTTGAGATCCATCACCTGCTGACAGTAGTCGCAATCCCTGGAGGTAAGGGCTTTGAACAGTCGTATACGAGGTAACTGCTCGGATCAACCATTGGCATTCCTGCTGTTGGGTCGGTCTCGTCTTCTGGAACAGTTGTATCTGATGGCTCCAGACTCACCACGGTTTGATTGCCGTAATTTGGCGGCACAGTTGTACTCCCTGGCGACGAACCGCCAGACGTACTCGTGGTCGGTGGTTGGGTTGTTGCCGGCGCCGGCAGAGTTGTTTGTCCTGGAACCGTTTCCACTGGGCCCGTGAGGTAACTCGGCAACGAGCCATTCACTACTCGCGCAATGCACTCATTGCCCGGGAGATATAGGCGCATCGAGCCGCGAAGTGGAGGCAGTGGAGCGGTCCAATCCAGCAATGGGAAACCACTCAATGAGCGATCCATAAATGCTTTCCAGATCTTGGCGGGATAAGTACCACCGATCACATTGTCCACACCGTCATTGAGAAATTCAGGGATGTCAACCATCGGCGTATACGCATCAGGGTCACCCACCCACACGGAGGTCGTCAACTGTGGAGTGAATCCAACAAACCAAGCATTGGTGTTCTCATCCTGGGTTCCCGTCTTGCCGGCTGCGGGTCGCCCACCAGTGAGTGGATAGTTGCGTGCGGTTCCGTACTGCAATGTGCCCTTCATAATGTCAACCGCTTCGTGCGCAACTTCAGCTGGGATTACCTGCTCGCCCTTCAACTGATGTGTATAAAACACGCCATCAGGGCTTTCAATGCGCTCCACCATGTAAGGCTGCATGTGCATTCCGTTATTGGCGAGTGTTTGCGCACCTGAAGCCATATCTAACGGGCTCATCTCGTTCGCACCCGTGGCAAGGCTCGCATACGGCTGAATCGTGTACGTATCACGCGATAAATACTCCGACGACGCCATTTTGTAAATGTTGTTTACAACCCGATTCAGTCCAACAATTTGTGACAGACGACCAAACGCACAGTTGATGGAACGCGCGGTCATCACATCAAGTTGATCGATGCCACCGTCAACAGCGTCTGTGATTTCAAATGGTTCTGATGGTTTGCCTGGGTTGGGCAACACGCAAGGAAGTCGGCCATCAAGAATGTCGTTAGATTGAGCTCCAGCTTCAAGTGCCGCAGCGAGGATGAAGAACTTGATACTTGAGCCAGTCTGCCTGCGTCGCAGTGTCATGTTGACTTCGTTCTGTCCCGCAACAAACCCAGCACCACCGACCATGGCACGCACACCACCAGTGGCTGTATCAAGTGATAACAACGCGGCTTCAAATCCTTGTTGATTGGCAGGAAGATTGCGCGCTGCTTCCTCAGCAGCCACCTGCATCGCAGCATCAAGAGTGGTGTGGATTCGTAGACCACCTCGGAAGAGTGCGTTGTATCGCTCTTGATACGTTTCACCAAGAATCGTCGAGCGATTCAACAGGTAGTCCTTAACTGCTTCAGTGAAGTAGGTGCGTTCAACGCTGCGCTCCGGCACGCTCTTCAATACCTCGGGTATATCCCACCTCAATCCGAGTCTCTCGGCGCGTTCCTCGGAAAGCAGGCCCACATCCACGAGTCGGTCGAGCACGATTCGGAATCGTTCGCGTGAACGCTCCGATCGGCGAATCGGGTCATAACTGGTCGGTGCCTGCACGAGACCTGCCAAGAACGCGCCTTGCACAATCGTTAGACGCTCAACGGGCACCCCAAAATAAACCTCGGCTGCGGCTTGGAGTCCGTAAGCGTTGTTACCGAAGTAAACAGTGTTGAGATAACGCTCAAGAATCACGCGCTTGGGAACCTGCTTCTCCAGCATTACTGCATAACGCGCCTGGAGAATCTTGTAGCGACCATCACGTGCGAGCCCAGCGAGATATTCGTTTTTCACAACCTGCTGCGTGATCGTGCTGGCACCTTGTCTTGCACTTCCAGCTTGGAAGTTTGACAAGGTCGCACGCACTAATGCGCGAATGTTCACACCCTTGTGGTTGTAGAAGCCCGCATCTTCAACGGCGAGAATTGCGGCGATTACATCAACTGGAACTTGATCAACATCAAGCGGCTGACTGTTCTCGAGTTGGAATGCTCCGATTTGGACACCTTTGGAATCAAATACAAGTGTCCGCTCAGCAAGCCCCGAGAAAGTCGGCAGCACGACTGGCACCTCATCATGGGCATTGAGCACCGCCCATACCCGTGGGGCCATGCCTGCAATGCATGCGGTTATGAACAATGCACCGGCAAGCACCACTACTGAAGCCCTGGCAAACCATTGCCATCGCGTTTCCTGCACCTCTCAACGGTACTTTGGCGACTTCAGTACATGTCGTCACCGTGGCGGAGACAAGTACCCTGTGTGCATGTCTTCCTTTCCCATTAAGCCCTTCCGTTTCGGCGTCCAAGCACATCGGGCGAACTCCCGATCCGAGTGGGTTGAACTTGCCAAACGTGCCGAAGGTAACGGCTATGCCGTGCTGACCATGCCAGATCACTTCAATGATCAGTTGGCGCCAGTTCCCGCCCTCATGACCATCGCTGATGCAACAACCAATCTTCGGATTGGTGCACTCGTATGGGATAACGACTACAAGCACCCACTTGTGTTGGCCAAAGAACTCACCACCATGGACCTTCTTTCAGACGGTCGTCTCGAGATTGGCCTTGGTGCAGGGTGGATGGCAAGCGACTATGAAGAAGCAGGAATGCCCTACGACTCACCGAAAGTTCGTATCGATCGATTCGTTGAAGGTCTCGCAGTAATCAAGGGGTTAATGCAAGAGGGCCCGCTCAACTTCACAGGTGAGCACTACAAGATCACCAATCATGACGGTCTACCAAAACCCGTACAGCGACCCTATCCACCAGTCCTAATCGGCGGCGGAGGCAAACGCGTACTCACCATTGCAGCCCGCGAAGCCGACATCATCGGCATCAACGGCACGATGACCGCAGGCGTAGTTGGCCCCGAGGCAATCTCAACGATGACTGCTGAAGCAGTGACCGAGAAGTGCGCAATCGTTCATGCTGCGGCGGGAGCACGCCTTGCAGATATCGAGATGAACATCCGAGCATTCTTTGTCAAAGTTACCGATACACCAGACTTCACCTTCTCCAACCTTGCCGGCATTCTCTCGGTTGACGAGTCGATGGTTCGTGAGTCACCGTTTGCACTTATTGGCACGGTTGACGACATTGTTGAGCGACTCATTGCACGTCGTGAAGAGTTTGGGTTTTCGTACGTGATTGTTGGTGGCGAAGATATTGATTCTTTCGCGCCGGTGGTTGCCGCACTCAGCGGGAAGTAAAACGGTTGTAGGCGGCAACGCTGTCTACAAAGTCGCCAACATTGGCATCCACAACGGGAGTAAGCCAGCGCACAAACGTGTCGGTCAAATGGTTTCCATCTCGGTACATCATGATGTCCCCTGTAACCATCGGGCATCTACCCTCATGGCAGGTCCAGCGCGAAGGCCACACAATGCTGACTTTGTACTGTGCAGTTTTCGCCGCCATTACTGCCTCAATCTGCGGCTGCACTACGTCAGCAAAATCCTGGGTGCAGCGTTGAATGTTGTTGCGATTAGACGCCAAGCAATCCACTGGTGAACCATCCGGATCTGAATTGTCGGCAAAAAATACTGGCGTTACACCGTCGCTTTGTAGCCGCGTGAATAGTTCATCCAGACCCGACTCCCAAACACTTGGCGTTACGCGATTACGGGTACGCACATCAAAGAAGCCGGTGTACTGAGTGAGAAAAACCACGTCCACTTTCTCAGCTTTCATTCGCTGGAAAACTGCTTCACGCCATTCATCACAATTTCGATACACCACATTGGTGGTCAGATTCACGGTCAGCACATTGATGATTGGGCAACTTCCTTGCGTAAGGGCAAGCACACGCCACTTGCGTTCTTTGGCGATTGATTCGATAGCAGTGAACCACTGGGCAGCGTGAGAATCACCAAAGAGTGCAACGGTCGTTTTCGCATTGGGTTTACCGAATACACAGCCTTCGGGCACTGTGGTGGCCATGAATTGATGACAGTTGTTGTCATACAAAACTGGTGAATCCACTAGCGCGGAATTCAATGCCGGCCTGAGATTGTCAGGGAGCTTTTCTTGCGTTAGAGCATCGATTACCGCCTGTGGGGCGCGCTCAAAACCATTGTTTAATGGATCAGGCATGCGTGGAACGGCCGTAGTTGTGGTCGAAGCCGCAGTCGTAGTGGTTATCTCGTCAACTCGCTCGGCGGTGTAGCCAGTTGTGAGGCTTGGGTTGTATGCAGCCAGTGCAACTGAAGCAATAACTCCAGACACAACTAACGCGCCACCCAAAGCGAACGAAAGACGTCGCTCGTGCTGCAACTTGGTCGAACGCCTGATCGGGTTCTCCACGAGCCGAAAGCCAATTTCCGCTACAACCACGACTAAAACGAGCAGCTTCCACCTGTCGCTGGCACTTAATGGTGCGCCTTTATTCGAGGTTGCGATGATGAGTGCTGGCCAGTGCCACAGGTATAACGAGTACGACCGCGCACCAATCCATTGCATTGGTGCAAGACCAAGTACTAGTTGAGGACCACCTTTGGTGTTGCTGCCCGCAGACAACGCGAGCCCAGCACCAACCACGGGCACGAGAGCAACCCAACCCGGGAACTCATACACGCTCCCGTAACGCACTACGGCAAACACGATCAACCCAAGACCGACCCAGCCACCGATCGCCCTTATGTAACTCGGCACGCGTTCAATGTCGCGCCAGCAGACTGCGATTATTGCGCCGAGGGCAAGCTCCCATGCCCGAGTGTGAAGACCGAAGTACGCCCACGATGGATTCGATTGAGTGGTCGCGATGCTAAGCACCAGCGATCCGATAAAGATCACAGATAAAGCGATCAGTAAGCGGTTACGTATGTTCACTGCGCGCCAGGTAACTAATGCCACGAGAGCAGGCCAGAGCATGTAGAACTGCTCTTCTACTGCGAGTGACCAGTAATGCTGCAGCGCCGATGGATCCAACTGCGAGCCGAGATAGTCAGCGCCGCGCTCGGCGAATACGTAGTTAACGAAAAATCCAGCAGCACCAAAGATGTCATGTGCCAGCTGGTTCAAGCGGGTTGGGTTTAGCCAGATTGCCGCTGAGATAGCAGTAGTCACCAGAACGACAGCGGAAATCGGCAATAGTCGCCTAATTCGCCGAGTGTAAAAACTGGCCATTGAGATGCGGCCAGTGGCATCGCGCTCGGCGACGAGCAGCGAAGTTATGAGGAACCCAGAGATGACGAAAAAGACGTCCACCCCGACATAGCCACCACCTGTATTTGGGGCCCCGAAATGGAATAGCAACACTGCAACTACAGCGATCGCACGCAGACCTTCTATGTCACGGCGATGAAGCACTCACTCAGTTTTGCAGAGCACACTTCGTCAAGGCGCTCACACATGCACGCTAAGTGTCACAAATAAAAATGGGGCCACCGGGCAATCGCCCAGTGACCCCACCTATTTAGTTGTGTTGTGTGGTTGGCTTAAGCCGCGCGGAGGGAGGTGAGCCCGCGGCTAATGAAGGTGACGATTGCGTCCTTTACTGGCACCATGCCGTAAACGATCGCACCATCAACCACAATCTGCATCCACTCTTCACGCATTCCACCGGTGAGGGAAGACACGATGTTGATGTCGAGCGCCCACACGAGGAGGATGCTCACACCAAGAGTGAGATGGTTGCTGATAATCGGGAGCCGATTGACCAGGGTGTCCAACTTGAAGGTGCGCAGCACGGTGTCGAGAACCGGCATGACAGCGCCCAGAAGGATGGCCAACAGGATGAGTGAACCAATGGTGTACATGGAATGCTCCTTTAAGTAGCACTCCGCCCAAAGAGCAATGTAACGAACGTCACAGCAAAAGTGGTGGATTTAAAACCCTTGCCATCTAAGGCTTTGCACGTTAGGCAGCGGAGAACTTCACGCTGTGGAGCCCGGTAGCACCCGACGGGAAAGTTCCCTGCTCGGCTTCCACTTGCTCCACGCCGTTTGCGTCAATCACCCGAACTGTTAGCAGTTGCTCCCCTACGGCAACTTCAATATCGGCGCGCCACTGTGCCCAGGCATCGCCAGAATGACTTTCCACGATTTCGGCATCCTGCCATTGGCCATCATTCAGCCGCACCTGCACTTTGCCAACCCCAGCACGTGGCGCCCACGCAAAGCCACCCGCGGTAAATGCACCTGCTTTCACCTTGCCCGCTGGGCGAGGCAGGTCAATTCGACTCGATGACAACACGGGGCCTTCGGGGGTCCAGCCACGCACCACCCAATACGGATCAAAGGCATCCCAAGTAGTTAATTCGAGATCAACCAACCATTTCGTTGCCGATACATAGCCAAAAAGTCCAGGCACGATCATTCGCACTGGAAAGCCGTGTTTGGGAGTGAGTGGCTCTCCATTCATCGTGGTTACGAGCATTGCGTTGCGCCCGTCCATCACCGCGTCGACCGGCGTTCCACAGGTCCAGCCATCACTGCTTCGGCTCACAAGCTGCTCGGCACCAGATTGCACTCCGGCCATTCGCAAAACATCTGCAAGTGACACACCGCCCCATACCGCGTTACCGATCTCATTGCCGCCAACCTCGTTTGACACACACGCCAAGGTGATGGTGTCACTCATCTGAGGCATTGCTTCTAGATCTGCAAATGAGAGAGTTACTTCGGAATCAACCATGCCGTGAATTTTGAGCTGCCATGAGTCCTTAGCGAGTTCCGGTATTGACGGGTACGCGGTATCAATACGGAAAAAATCTTCAGTGGGCGTGATGAAGCTTTGTGGCGCAAGTCCCTCATCAAGCTTGATGAGCGGCACTGTGCTCGATGTGGAAGTCACTGTTTGGGGTCCATTTCCACCAGCCAATAACTGATAAAGCGCGACCGCACCAACAGTGGCTGCTGCCCCACCGAAGAGTTGGCGTCGGGTCTGCTTTTCCACGTAGTTACTCTGCCTTCTACCATCACCGAATTCCACCCTCGCGACAGCAATAATTTGCAAATGAGCGACACACCTATGCGCACGGATGCACCGGCACCGACCGAGTGCAACACTCGCTTTGGCATCTTCTCTGAATGCCCAATGTGCGGGTCCAAAATGTCTCCAGAACATGCCCACTACCGCTGCACCTCTTGTGGCTGGCGGGATTCCTGCTGTGACTGATGTGAAACAAATCCGCCTGAACGGCATCGATACCCCATATCACGATTCAGGAAGTGGTCCTGTGATTGTGTTCGTTCACGGCGCCTACATCGGTGGCGCAGTTTGGAATGACACGATTGCCAATCTTGATGGTTTTCGTTGCATAGCTCCAACGTTTGCCATGGGTGCACATTGCGCGCCGACCAACGGTGCTGACGTGTCCACACGCGCGACCGTTGGTCGCATACTTGAGTTGCTGGATGCACTCGACCTTCGTGACGTCACATTGGTGGGAAATGACACTGGCGGCGGCCTTTGCCTGGCCACGATTGGTGCAAGCCATTCGGCTGTTTCTCGTATCGCTCGACTCGTGTTGACCAACTGCGACTCCTACGAGCATTTTCCGCCCGAAGGCTTCGCCAAGATCACGCAGATATGCGCGAAGAAACCAAAACTCGGTGGCTTTATTTTGAAGATGCTTTCAACTGGACGCGGTCGAAGATTCTTTCTCAAGTCCGTTTGCGCCACGCCACCATCTGCTTCAACATCAGCGGCAATCTTTGAGTGCTTCGGTAAGAACAAGGCCGTCGTTAGAGAGGCCGTTGCGTTCAGCGCCACGATCGAACCCAGCGTCACGCTGGAAACTGCTCACGCAATCCCAGCGTTTTCCAAGCCCGTGCTAATCGCGTGGGGCGACCAAGACGAAGCGTTGTTTCCGATGTCCCATGCTGAGCGTCTGGCCGCTGACTTTAGCAACGCGAAGCTGAAGGTGATCCCCGGGGCTAAGGCCTATGTGATGGTGGACAAACCCAAGGAGCTTGCGAGCGAAATCGCCGCGTTCATTCGCAATTAGGCTCGGTCCATGGATCCTGTCATCGCACTTGTTCAAAATGTCTGCCCTCTATTCAATGATTCGGGGTGGGCCTACTACTTCACTCCCGAAACAATCGGCAAAGGCAAAGAGCTCGGACTCGGCGGGATGGTTTTCTACATTGCTGGTCGCGGCGGAATGCTCGGTGACTGCGAAGGCGAAGTAGTCGCTGCAGCATTTGGCTACTTCAATCCTGCGGTGATTGTGAGCGCTTGGGATCAAGCCAGGGCCACTGCCCCAATTCGTGAAATCGGACGCGCGCACTTCAACTGTGCGGCCGATCACGGCCGTGCAAAGTTGGCAAACATTCCAAACTTGGAAGCTTTCGTCGCCGCTGCCGAAGCAGTGAACAACGCTGGCGACCCCGACTCGATGCCTCTTTATGCATCGTTCAAGCACGCGGAATACGCAGACGATCTGCCCGGTCGCGCAATGCAGCTTGTGGCCACACTGCGCGAATTCCGTGGCAGTGCACACTTGCTGGCCATTCGCGCCAAGGGCCTCAATGCCAAGCAAGCCCACTTTGTGAAGCGCCCAAACGACGTGAAGATGTTCGGATGGTCCGAAGAAGAGCCGCCGCACATTGATGATCAAGTTCGTGCCACCATGCTCGAAATCGAGGCGCTCACCGATGAGCTCGTGGCACCGGCGTATTCAGTGCTCGATACTGCGGGCCAAAAGGCTCTTACAGAGGGCGCTATCGCCATTCATGCGGCGCTCACAGCGCAATAGTCACCGCTCGTAAGTGACTTCTCCGCAAGTCAAGCCACGTGCTGCTCGCACCTTGGCGTCACGAGCTGCTTGACAGATCATCGGCGTGAGCCACATCTGTTGAAACTCGCGCGCTGAGTTAGTCGATCCATCGGCATATTTCATCTTGTAACCATTTGTGAGATGAACACCGTCGGGAAGAAAGTGATCAGTATCAACGGCCGTGAAGAACTCTGCAGCATCCAAAATTTGCACATCAGACCCCGTGTCCAGAGTCTTTAAAAATTCGTTATGCAAGTAGAGGCTTGGATCATCATTCGGATACACATTCACCACCGCAATTAAAGACGCCGCGGTTTTTTCGCGCAGCAACTGGAAATACTCGCGGTACTCAGCTCGCAACCATTGCGCATATTCGGGGTCCTCAATGGAGTACCACTTATCACCGAGTGCATCAACCTTGCGTCCGCTCGCATCCCAGGAGCCGTACCAAACCACCACAACATCAACTGGCATCGCAGGCAGACCGCCCCATTCGCATTTGGGATCCACTGGCAGGCGTGCTGACTCCACGGTCACCCATCCCCCGCGACCAAGCGGACACCCAGAGTTGGCGTAGACGAATATCGGTTCAATTGCCTCCATCACACCTGCCCCAAAGCGAAATGTGACCATCTTTGAATCGCCCACAAATCCAACACGCAATGCTTTGGGTGCTGTTGGCATTTCGGGCTCCGCGGTGCCAGGGGGTTGATCCTTGATTCGCTGCTCCACCTCTTCAAAGCTCAGCGGTGCTGCGTTCACACTGATCATCGAGGCGCCACCGACTATGCCAATGCATGCAATTACTGCAACAAAGCGCTTGGCAGATACTCGAAAGCGCATCGGGTTCTCAAACAGGCGCAACATCACATCGGCAAGCAAGAACGTGAGAACGATGGTTGCTATCGGCACGATCCATTGCGGCAGTGAAGTCCGATCTAGTGAGACATAGATGCACCAATGCAACAGATAGGCGCCGTATGAGATCTTTCCCACATACACAAATGGGCGCCATTCGAATAGCCACTTGATCTTGCTCTGAGTGAGAACACCAACCAGGGCCGCAGACAGCACGCCACTGATAACCATTCCACCCCGGTAGATAAAGGCATCATTGAGAGAAAATATGAATGTTCCAGCCACGATCAAACCGAAACACGCGGCACTCACAACAGTGGCAAACATCGGCTTGGCTGGTTCGCGTTTATATGCGAACACTGCGACTATCGCTCCAGCGAGTATCTCTGCTGCCCGAATATGCGTTCCGTAATAGGCGAGAGTTCGATTGTCGGACGCCAGCACTAGAGCAATAACTGAGCATGCAAATAGAGCTGGGAGCACATACTTCAGTCGCTTGAGGCCCGCAACAACAAAGACAACGGGAAGCACGAGGTACACCTGTTCCTCAATTGCCAGCGACCAATAGTGAAGTACTGGTGATGCTTCTTGCATCCCGTATGGGCGCCCTTCCCAGATCTGTTGCCAGTTCGATATCTGCAGAGCAGCGAGACCGAAATCATTACGAGTCCCCGAATCAGACCAATCAAGTAACAGCCACATCACGGCCAGCACGGCAAGCACCAAAAGCGACGCGGGCAACAATCGACGAATTCGTTTTGCGTAGAACCTCCGCAATGAGAACCGACCAGCCTCCATCTCCCGGAGCGCAATTGAAGTGATCAAGTACCCGGACAGCGCAAAGAAAAGACACAGACTGAAGGGGCCACCTGGCACGTATCGGGGGTAGAAGTGAAAACCCATGATCAACAGCAGGGCTATCCCCCGCAGACCATCTAGGCCGACGATTCTTGACGCATTCACTTGACGCCAGCTTTCACTGGCTTCATGCAATGACCAAGTCCACAGTTGAAGGTTAAACCGTGCCCCTTGCATCAATGGTGGGCGATGAGGGACTCGAACCCCCGACCCTCTGCTTGTAAGGCAGATGCTCTAACCAACTGAGCTAATCGCCCGTTTCCGGGATATGCGGTCTCTTATCCTACCAATCCGCTCAGCTGCGGCTCTGGTCGATGAATTCCTTCAGTAATCCAGTCACCACGGGCGATAACAGTTCTGTGCCAGGGCCCGTTAAGTGGCTCCAGTCCCGATACAGCAATACATTGCCGATAACTGCGGGGCACACACTCCCCGAGCACGCGTAATCGGCGAGGTCAATGTAGAGACCACCCGCTCCTTCAACTATTTGGCGACCAGCAATGTTGAAGTCTGAGCGCGTTGATTCGGGTCTGCTGGAATAGCACGCACTCACATCACTTACGTTGTTGACCAGACACTGGAACAGTTTGGGTAATGGTCGCGGGTTGTCGCCAAAGTAAATGGGGACAGCACCCGTTTCAGTTACTGCAGCAATTGTTTCGGCCATTCCAGTTGCCCATTTGTCCGCTGCAATTACCTCGCGAGTTTCAGCATCTACTAACTGAAAGCCGTTCGTCATCAATACATAGTCATGAGGCTGAAGCTTCAGATCGTCAAGTACCGCATCGCGCCAAACCGGGCACCAATCTTCAACCTGCATTGCGAGACCATTGAACGTGACGATGCCAGCAAGCGAACACCCTGCATGCATGTATGACCTGAGCTTGATTGAGTTCTCTTTGGCAAACTCGTTCAATACGTCAAACCACTGGGCTAGATGCGAATCCCCAAACAAGGCCACGGTCACAGCCCCGTTTGGGTCGCCATATTCACACAGTGGGACGTCGATGCTCGGAGCCTTCACAAAACAGTCACCAAGTTCAGCTGAGAACCAGCCCGACCCGACTTCGCTCAGACTTGGTGTCAGGTTGTCCGGCAGGGGGCGCGGCAGAGTTGATTCCCTAACGGCAACGCGTAGTGCATCAATGCGATCTTCCAAAGTTTTCTCAGACTCAACATCAATGACTTCAGCATCAAAGCCCGAGCTCACATCGCGTTCATAGTTAGCAACAACCGCTCCACAACCAACTACTAGGGCAACCGAAGCGATTCCAACCCCATAAGTGCGTAGAGCAGAACGCACCAGTGTTGCGTTGAAACGAATCGGGTTTTCAACCAACCTAAAACCAAGCTCTGTCAGCACCGCAGTGATCCCAACAATTATCAGTCGATCCCAGCCATTGAGCGATGTTTCGATGCGTGCTTCGTAAAGGATGATTACTGGCCAGTGCCACAGGTAGAGCGAGTAGGAACGCGCACCGATGAAATGGAATACTGGGTTGCCAAGAAATCGTGAAACTACGTTGCGCTGAGTGAACCCAACAATCACCAGCCATGCTGTAGCCAAAACGGGAAGCGCTGCGATCCAACCGGGAAAATTAATCGGTGGCTCAAAGGTTGACCCACTGAATCCGATCACAGCTAAAGCAACTGCGCCTAGCAGTGCAGCCAACTTCGTATTCATCACGAATCCGTTTGCAAGGAATACGGCGATCAATGCCCCGATTCCTAACTCCCAGGCACGTGTGTGTAGTCCGAAGTAAGCCCAGGTTGTGTGGTCGGGCGTGTTCACTACCGAGGTGATGAAACTCGCTATCACGATCACCACGATTGTGATCGGCACGATCAATCTGCGCTTGAGGCGACGATCAATTGCCAGCCCGAAAACCAGCAAGATTGGCCACACCACGTAGAACTGCTCTTCGAGCGACAACGACCAGTAATGCTGCAGTGGCGAAGGTGGCAATGACGCCTGGAGATAATCAGTGGCACGGCCAGCGAATACCCAGTTGGACGAGAACAGACCGCTGGAGATTGCATCAACACCCACGTCCCGTATCCGCCCAGGTTCAAGAATGAAAGCCGATGCAATCGCCGTTGATATGAGCACCACACCAGAGATCGGCAACAACCGCCGAATTCGCCGTGCGTAAAAGTTGCGAAGTTTGAGACCACTCTCGCGGCGGGCATCGCTTAGGAGTGAATTCGTGATCAGGTAGCCCGAGACAACAAAGAAAACATCGACGCCGACGTATCCGCCATCAAAGCCTGGAACGCCCAAGTGATAGAGAACAACAAGACCAACTGCGATCGCGCGCAGGCCCTCAATATCTCGTCGGTGCGCATGACTACCCAGCGCGACTTGTCCCCCATCAGTCACAGGTTCAATTTTTGCACAGCCTCGCTAAAAAAATAGTGGCGGCTAGCGAGATTCAAGCCCTTGCCGCATTGAAAGCAGATCCAAGGCGAGGTCTTTGTTTCCAGCTGCCACGAGTGTGCGGCGTCCATCAAAATCATTGTGAATAAGGCTTTGGCCTTGCATCTCAAACACGTGGCCGCGTGCTTCTTTGATAATCAACATCGCTGCGGCGTAGTCCCAGACCGCATGCGAATCGAAATCAACCCAGCCGTCGAGCATGCCCGTCGCCACGAGACAAAGATCCAATGCAGCTGCTCCAAGCGCACGGTACTGCCACCACCCGTGCGACCTCTCGCGTGACCCCGATACACCAACTATGGATTCGCGTGGGTGGCGCATACCTTGGGTGCGAATTCTTATGCCATCGCGATACGCGCCTCTGTCACGAATTGCTGTGTATGTCTCATTGGTTGCAAGATTGCGAACGAATGCAGCCCGCAGCCCAACCGAATCCACGAACGCGATCGAGGTTGCATACCATGGGATTCCGCGGTGGGCGTTAGTACTCCCATCAACAGGGTCGATAATCGCCACAATCGACTGATCCACAATCGGCCAATCAATGGAGTCAAAGCCACTTTCTTCTGAGAAGATCGCAACACCGGCGTCACGAAGCACTTCACAGGCAACGTTGTCCGCAACGATATCGAGGCTGTACTGACCAATCCGCTTGCCCGACATGCCAGATGTCCCCGACCCGCGAATGTCACCACTCATCACTCTTCGCACACGTCGTGCTGCAAAATCTGCGAGATCGAGCAACTCTTGATGGCTTGAGTTGGCGTTAATAGAAGTCACCCTCAAAAGGTAGTGTGAAATCGTGGCAGTTATGGATGTGGCGGGCTATGTGTCCGAAATTAAGAGTGATGCCATTGATCACGGATTCCATGTTCACGATGAACGCCACTTTGTGGAGACATACTCACTGCGCCAATTGTGGGAAGTTGATCTCCATCCAAACGAGGCGTGCCACGGACCAATCGACATGCATCTTTCACTCGAGGTAGACCCCCGCGAATTGCTGGGCTTTGAAGATGCCGTACTCGCAATGGACGACCCCGAAGGTGACCCACCTGAAGGCTTTTCTTTTCCTTTGCAGTTCACCTGGACTCTGCCACCACTCAAAAATCCGCCAGATCTCCTTGTTCTCGCCACCGAGATAGCCGGTATTGGTGGAGTGGACTTGCCAATAGAGGTCTCGGCGATTGACTCCTACGCATCAGTGACAGATGCGCCAGAGCGCAGCCTCAGTTTGGTGGCAAAGCTACGCGTGCCTTTGGCAGACATGTACAGAAACGACACCGACACCTTCTGCAGCATTCTCGATCGATGCCTTGAAGTGAGCAAGTCATTGCTCGCGTCTGCTCCAGACTGGCTCGAGTAATTAGCTCGCTTCTATTGGCAGCGTGAGTACCGCGCAAAGCCCACGTGGCTCATTGGCCTTCAGTTCGCAATTTGCGCCGATTGCATCAGCCAGTTGCTGAACTATCGCAAGCCCAAGACCGGTTCCTTCGGGTCGACTGCTTGCTTCGGCACCACGCCAGAAACGGTCAAACGCACGCCCTCGGGCAGATTCTGACATTCCAAGCCCTGTATCACGCACCGTAATCAAGGCCTTATTTCCCTCGCGCTGAAGAGCAACAGTTATTGCTGTCCCCGTTGGCGTGTATTCAATTGCGTTGTCGATGAAATTGTCGACAATTTGTTCAACCGCTTCGGCAACTGTGTCAATCACAACTCCAGATTCAATATTTGCCACCAGCGAATCACCCCGTTCTTCGGCAAGGGCTGTCCAAGCATTGACGCGCTCGAGAACTAGCTCGCTCACATCCACTCTTGCCAACGGCAACTGCATTCCATCTGATCGTGCAAGCTGCAATAGCTGCTCAATCAGGCGGCGCAGTCGATCCGCTTCGCTCATCGCGGCATCAATGTTCGCCATTGCCGAATCAGGGTCTCTGCCAATTTCTGCACCAGCTTGTTCAAGCCGCAGCCTCAAGGCTGTGAGCGGGGTGCGGAGTTGATGCGAGGCGTCACCAGCGAAAGCTTTCTGCTGCTGGATTACTGCCCCAAGACGATCAGCCATTTCATTGAATGATTGCGCAAGTTCACGGATCTCAGGCGGGCCAGCCTCCTCGGCGCGTACCACCAAATTTCCATCGGCTAACTCTTGTGTTCGTTTTTCAAGTCGCTTGATTGGTCGTGCGATGGCAGAAGCAGACACAAATGCGGCAACCGTTGCTGCGATGATCGTCATTAGGGCCGCGATGACAATTCCAATCACCCTTGAACGCACTCGGTCGTCGACGATTGACTCAGCGAGTGTCAATCGCACTACTCCACGCACATTTGCACCACTGAGTACCGGCACAGCCACATAGACAATGTCGCCACCTAATGTTTCCGATGCACGAGCACCCGAAGTTGGGTTTCCCAGCAATGCGTCCGCAACTTCGGGACGGTTCGTAAAGTCGGAGCCGATTGTGTCGTTTGGATCGCTGCTCGCAGTGAGATATCCATTTGCGTCAACAATCACGACTTTGGCTTCACCGGACACCTTGTACGAATCAATAGCCCACTTCATCAGTGCCGCCGACTGAGGTGTGCCAGCAGACGATGGGACTAATGCTTCTGTTACCTTCCCGGCAATTGTGAATGCATCGCGTTCAGTAGCGGTGTAAATCCGATCACGCTCAACACGCGATAAATGAAATGCAAGGGGCACATCGTGAACCACCAAGAACACCAGTGTTAGCCCGAGGAAAACCCCGAGAAGGCGAAGCTTCAACTTTGCACTTCCAATCGAAACCCGACGCCACGAACTGCCTGAATCCATTCAGGGTTGCCCAACTTCTTGCGTAGCGCCGCAATGTGCGCATCGAGAGTCTTGGTGGGGCCGTACCAGTTCACATCCCACACATGTTCGAGGATGTCGGTTCGCCGGTGCACTACCCCGGGTTCTGCGGCGAGGTATACGAGTAAGTCAAACTCTTTCGTGGTTAGCTGCAACTCCTCACCATCTAAAAGTGCACGACGCGTTCGCTCATCAATTGACAATGAACCAAGATCAATCGGTCCACTAACCACGGAGTCGGCCATGCCGGCTCGACGCGTTACTGCACGAATGCGTGCAACTAATTCGCGGAAGCCGAACGGCTTAGTTACATAGTCATCTGCTCCGAGTTCTAAGCCCACCACACGGTCCAGTTCTTCGCTGCGTGCGGTCAACAGGATTATCGGCACCATTGATGAATTACGTATCTGCCGACACACATCAAACCCGTCCATATCGGGCAGGCCAATGTCCAAAAGCACAACATCGACCGCGGGAGCGGACAGGGCTCCAGCGCCAGTGCTCACATGCGTAACCGTGAAACCATTGGCCTGAAGACCTTCGACCAGCGATGCGGCAATTGATGGATCGTCTTCGACCAGGAGAACCTTCACCTCAACAGTCTTGCCGACCCCGTGATTTCTTGGATATTTCTTTGACAAACTCCGAACCAGCCTTGGATATGCGTTTTATAGGTTGGACTACATGAAATCTTCCATCGCAACCGCACTATCGGTCACCGGCATCATTGCTGCTGGTGCCGTAGCACTCGCAGCCAATACCAACCTCCTAGATGGAGGTGTCTCCACGGTCAAAGGCGCACCAGCCCTTGCGGCCAACGTTGTATCTGCTGCTGCTCTCAGTTCGACCACAACCGTCGCGGGAGATTCACTGAATCCCTCGAACAATGGAACCGGCTGCGTCGGCAAGTGCGGGACTCTTGGGATCAGTTCCACTGACAGCGATGGATCGCCTGATACATCGGTGCCAGACACAACAACACCCGCCGCCGAAGGCGAGTCAACCACATTCACAATCCCTGAGGTTGGTGATGTAACCGTCACCGTGACCAATGGACTGCTCACGATTGCCGGGGTCAACACTCTCGAGGGCTGGATTCATGAAGTCGAGCTTTCACACAACTCGGAGGGCTACGAAGTGGAGTTCTACAACACTTCAACCGGCGTTGAATACAAATTCAATGTGGCGCTGATTGATGGTCGATTCGTCACTTCCATTCGTGACACCACCGATCGCCCAGATGAACCACGCCCACCATCGGATGACGACGAGTACGAAGACGAAGATGAATACGAGGATGAAGATGAAGATCATGAGGACGAAGATCATGACGATGATGAAGACGAATATGAGGATGACTGAAAATGTCTGATCAAGTCGCCCGCAAGAAGTCCAAGCACGTCGCGTCATCAGCGCGGATTTTCGCCACCGGCTTGACTGCTACTGCAGTATTGGGTCTCACTTCAACCCTCGCCTTAGCTAAGCCGTCGTGGAGTGACTCGAGTGCCGCTACCTCACCAGACACAACTGTGGCCGCACTTCTGGCACCAGCCCCAGTGGCTCCAGACGCCATGCCAACGCAGTCGAATGGTCAAGCGATATCGCAATCAGTTGCGACCCCTACTGCGCCACCCCCAGCCCTGAGCGCGCCGGCACCCGCTGTGCCCGTCACCACGGTTCCCGCTACGAATACGCCAGCGAACAACAACAACCAATCACCAGTTGTCGTAAACGTTCCCGTGCCAGTGCCGCCAAGCAATGGCAACAACACCAGCGCACCAACACAATCCAACGGGTCGTAAATACATGGTGTCAGCTATCACCAATGATCAGTTTTGGTGGCACCTGAGTCGAGCGTCAGGGATTGTCGCTTGGGTACTCGTTTCGGCAGCTACCGCGTGGGGAATCCTGCTCTCCACTCGACTACTGAAGCCATACGACCGCCCCGCATGGCTGCTCGATCTCCATCGCTGGCTTGGATGGCTTTCGATCAGCACAATCGCCTTGCATATCGCATCGCTGGTGGCTGACACCTTCGAACCACAATGGGCGTGGTCCGAAATTCTGATACCTATGAATACAAGCTGGAAGCCTGGCCCCGTTGCATGGGGAATTGTGGCGATGTACATCTTTGGTGCTGTCCAATTGTCTTCACTCTTCATGAAGAAGCTGCCAAAGAGTGTCTGGCGTTCGATTCACATGACCAGTTACGCAGGCTGTGTCGCAACCACAGTGCATGCAGTAACCGCGGGCACCGATCGTTCAAACCCGATTTATAGCGCCTTGGCCGTGGCACTGTCGGTGCTGCTCTTGGCCTTAACTGGTATTCGAATTCTCTACGCCGGCAAGCCGCGCACCCGCGAAGTAGTTCGCCGCACGCCAACACCGCAGGACTCAGAAGTCTGAGTCAGGGCTGAGGAAACGGCTGATTCGCCAATCGCGGCACCATAGAAGTGACTGCGTCATAGAGAAATTTGTGAACCCTTGCAGGGCTGGCATTGCGTCGCCAGTTTTCCTTGTTCATTGGTGCCACTGAACGCATTTCGGCCATCCGCACGGGATCATTGCTGAGCTCTAAAACATGGTCTGCCAAGGACTCAAAAGATTCAAATGAATTTCCATTAACAAACGACCCTGGGTTGAAGTCATACTCAATGCTCAGATCGCCCCAGTAGATGGGGATTGCGCCGGCTTTGAATGCATCGGTGATTTTCTCGGTGATGTATCCACGATGCCTGCTGTTTTCAGCGGCGATTACAAATTGGAATTGTTTCAGATACTCGACTTTGCTGTCTCGCCAATCCGCAGTTCGCCTGCCCGCCAAATCAGCCGTTGTGTTGTTGAACAATTTGCCTGGCGCTTCGACAAACTTACGAGCATGTAACGCGTGGAACAGCCGATTTCGTGGCTCGCACCTCGGATTCGTATAGACAAACGCGCAAAATTTCCCGCCAGCTTCGGGGGCTCGTTCGCTTGATGGTTTCATCAACCAGCGCGCTGGCGACCGCCAAGCCCAGAATGGATACCGCAGATAGTTGGGGTTCTTGATTCGGTCGGGCCCGATTGCGTAATCAGCCTCATCGAAATTCGGGCGCACATTTTCGCCAACAACGTGAATTTTGGGTCCATCAAATTCGCGATGTGATTCGCCAAAGCAGGAGTAAATGCAGATCTCGCCAGGAGAGCCGATGCTGACATCACACCATTGCGCGATGGAACGAATTGCAAAGTGTTTCAGTGGATCTCGAAATCGCGGGCCAGTATCCCGAAATTCAATCGTCAATTTCGGGCGAGCGTCCACGTAGCGAAACTAACCCACTTTTAGTTCAAATACGTGTCATACCAGTCGAGCATTCGTTGCCATGCGTCACTGGCTGACTCGGCATGAAAACTTGCGCGCGCATCACAGTTAAAGCCGTGGTCGGCATCTTTGTACCGAATTATCTCTACAGCACACGGACTCGACTTACTGGCCGTACGCAACTCCTCAACATCTTCCACTGGGATGCTCTGGTCTTTGTCCCCGAAGAGACCCAGCCAAGGCGCATTGAGATGTTGCACTGCCTCGATCTGAGATGGGAAGAACCAGCGTCCCTTTATGCCACCTCCGTAAAAGCCCACTCCAGCACCTATATCTCGAGTGGCTGCAACATGCATAGAAATACTTCCTCCCATACAGAAGCCAACTATTCCAATCTTGGAAGTTGCTACACCCGAGTCACTAATCGCACCAATTGCAGCATCAATGTCTTCCATTACGCCATCCATAGTCATTGCCTCGATGTGGCTGAAGATGCTCGAGAAATCGTCATAGGCAAAGACGTGATCACCAGTGCGGTGAAACATGTGAGGGGCCACTGCCATATATCCATCACGTGCTAGACGCTCACAGAGATCAATAATGTGGTCATTGACACCAAATGCCTCCTGCACCACGATCACAGCACGCCTAGGCGTACCCTCTGGCATTCGAATAGTTAGTGGCGTAGACACAACACGATTCTAAGTGGATTCAAAGTGTCCTAACATCAGAGCCATGAGTGCACAAGGTGATGTGACCGTTGGTATCGACATCGGTACCACTTCGGTAAAGGCTGTCTCCGTTGATGGCGCCGGAGATGTACTTGCAAGGGCCCGCATTCCACATCTGATGCTGAGTCCCGTGGCAGGTGCATTCGAACACGACATTGCAAGAGCATGGCAAGCCAATGTCCGAGAAGCGCTTGCACATGTTGCAACTGGTCTTGAAGTTGCTGCCGTAAACGTTTCGGCCATGGTGCCGTCTTTAGGGGCCCTCACTTCAGAGGGCAAACCCTGCTCGCCTGGTCTCTTATATGGCGACTACCGCGGTGTCACTGAAACCAACAAGCCAGGCGATCCCGGTGATGCAGGCGAACTGCTCACGTTCTTGTCATGGCTAACCAAGAATGCACCCGACGCGGAACACTTCTGGCCCGCACAAGCAGTTGCTAATCATGCATTGTGCGGCACAGGCGCAATTGAATCAATCCCGGCCATGTCGGCATTTCCTCTCTACAACGGCCGAAGTTGGGATGAAGAAAAGTTGACTGAAGTCGGCGTATCGCCCGAGTCGCTACCCACAGTCGTGCGCGGCGCGCAACCAATTGGTGTTGTGCAGGGTGATGGTGTCGCATCTGGTGCCCTCGTAGGAGGAGGCACAATTGATGCATTCGGTGAACAGATTGTGGCTGGAGCCGACAACGACGGTGATGTCTTAGTGATCTGTGGCGCAACACTGATCACCTGGGCAGTTGCCGAATCCGATAATGCGTCACGCGAGGGTGCTGGACTCTGGAGCATTCCCCACACCGCCACAGGAAAACTGCTCCTTGGTGGCCCGAGTAACGCTGGCGGAATATTTGTTGATCGCGCTCATCGATGGCTGGGAGTGTCTCCAACCGAACCACTTGAAGACATGGCGCCCGATGACATCCCGATCTGGCTTCCATACGTGCGTGGAGAGCGCACCCCTATACACCGTCGCAATTTACGAGCCGAGCTTCACAACTTGGCGATTCACCATGAAACCACGCATCTGCGTCGCGCCGTTTATGAAGCATCAGGTTTCGTAGTGCGGCACCATTTGGATCTTGCAACGCGACGCGGGGCCGAGCCAAAGCGGCTCGTCGTAACTGGTGGTGGTAGCCGATCACAAGCTTGGCTTCAGGCACTTGCTGATACCACGGGACTTCCAGTTGATGTCGTGAACACACCTGAAGGTGCTGCACTTGGTTCAGCTTTTATCGCTCGTTGTGTAGCAGGTCTTGAAGAAAACATTCTTGAAGCGCGCCGCTGGGCGAAGGTGTCGCGACGCGTCGAGCCACAAACACGCTGGCGCGAGCACACCGAGAATCGCTACCAACGCTTTCTACATCTCACCAATGAGGCGGTCAAAGGCTCAAATACCTAGCTTGGCGAAACTCCCGAAGAGAGGATTTCAAAATATTGAATTTCCAACATCAGGGGAAGCTGATATTTAACGTAAAAAGAGTGCAGCCGGATGACGCCAGCAAAATCTTCGAAAAAAGGCTCTATGAGCTCAACTTCCTCGGGTAAACGTGCCTTCCAGGCTGTAGCGCGCCTGGCGACCTCCTCGAAATCTTCAAGAGTCGAGACCGAAAGCCCGAAATGATCAGCAGCAGGTGCTTTCATCGGGTTAGAACTACCAGTCACATAGATGAACTGCTCATGTGTGTGAAGACCAAGAACCAGCTGTTCTCCTTCTTTGGTCATCTCGGCATATTCAACAGCACCAAGTAAGTCGGCATAGAAATCAAGAATCTTTTTGCGACCAACGGCATCTAGTTGATCCGCGCCAACGGAGACCGCCACGTGGTTGAATCGTGGTGGGCGAGAGAAATTGGGCCCACTCACGGCTTAACCAGAACCTTTCCTGCTATCTGACCCGATGCCAAATCACGCATTGCCTCAATCAAACTTTCCAGCGGAACCGTTCCGGGTTCAAGCAAGTGCTCTACCGGTAAGCAACCTCGGCGCAACAATTCAAGGGCCTTCACGAAACCTCCTTCATCATGGTTGTAGGCGCCTGTGACAATGAGTTCATTGAGCAGGATTCTGTTGGGATTCAATTTCGGTGTCTCAATTCCAGCACCGACAAGAACCAACGTGCCACCTCGAACTAACTGTGCAAGCCCCGCCTCCATTGCGACTGCCTTGCCCGAGCACTCAAGCACCACATCAACAGCATCTTCAACCACTCGATCGGGCTCAGCAAAAGAAGGCACCACTAGTTGACTGGGATCAATAACTCTGTGTGCACCAACCGATAGTGCCAGTTTGCGTCGAATCTCATTCGGCTCGGCACATACAATGCTCTTTACTCCCATGTAAGCCATCACGGCAATTGCTAGCGCACCAATCGGCCCAGCTCCGAGAACCAAGACTCTTGATTCTCCCGATACACGACCCTGACTTAATGCGTGCAGAGCAACTGCAAGGGGCTCCGTTAATGCTGCTGCTCGTTCATCAACTCCAGCTGGAAGTGGCAAAAGATGTTGACTCTTGGTCAACTTGTATGTTGCAAATGCGCCACGCATTGAATCCATGTCAGCTGCTCCACGCTTATCGCATAGCGAAGGTCGAGCGCCTTTGCAGTGAGTGCATAACCCACAACTCGCAACGGGTCCCCCAACAACTCGATCGCCAGGGAGAAATTCGGTTACTCCAGAACCCACTTCTACGACTGTGCCCACCCATTCGTGTCCTTGCCATGAGCCTGGTGCCGCCCAACCTTCAAGAATCAAATGAAGGTCACTTCCACAAATTCCACACAGGTCCACTTCCACCCACACATCAGACTCACTCAACTTGGGCTTTGGCATTGTTTCGAGATTGACCCGACCTGGCCCCGCTAACACGGCTGCTGTCATCTCATTTGGAGACTTCTGTGGTGTCACTTTTCACCTCCTGCAAGTAGTGTCGCCGCACGGTGTGCGAGCGCAACAAGTGTGAGTGTCGGGTTGTAACCCGCAGAAGTTACAAACACCGACGAATCACAGACTAGGACATTTTCGACATCCCAAAGTCGCTGTTCAGGCGACACAACCGAACATGATGGGTCAGCGCCCATTCGGGTTGTACCCATCACATGGCGTGATGCTGGGGCGATTGCGGACAAATGACTGTGACCAAGAGTCTTTGGATCTACTTGAGCGGGAGATGTGGCAGAGAAAGCACTGATGGCACCCGCATCAAGCATCACCTGTTCGTGCGCTGACACCGAGTGAGCAGACGCAACCAACTCATGGCGGTGTGGCGCATAAGTAACACGGCCAGCTGGTCGACCCCAGACATCCCTAACCTTCGGATCGAGATCAATCCGATTAGAGAACTGCGGCACATCTTCGCCTTGCATTGTGAATGCCCACATTTGACGTCGCAATGAACTGCTTCTCATCGCCTTGTGATGATGGGCTCCGGGGCCGTAGCTGATCGCCTCCTCAATGGGTAACGGACCCGAGCCGTGCTCAACCACCCCACCACGAACCCACGGCAGACCAGAATCTTTGGCCACTGCACGGAGCTCAGCAGTATCAACCATGAAATCATCGTGGAGATGAGTGACACTACGGCCACGCTCACCACCTGTTCCGTTGGGGAACATTGTTTCGGGGAAGACCCCAATTGTGAAAGTTTGAAAGTGATAGGTCAGATAACGACCGACGAGGTCACCACCGATACCTTGTGACAAAAGTAAGCGTGGAGTTTCAAAAGCTCCAGCAGCAAGAATCACTGCTTGACCTGCGCGTAGCTCACTCATCTTTGGTTCTGGGTATGACCGAAGATCCAGGTAGCGCACACCAGTCGCACGACGACGTGAAGAATCAAGGACCAACTCGGTCACCAAAGCCTCTGGTCGAATGACACAGCGCCCACTTCTCAGCGCCCGTTGGAATGCAGAAATTGGATCGCTCTTGGCTTGAACTGGACAGCCATAGCCGGCACAAAATCCGCAATCAGTGCAGGCTGAGCGACCATCAAAGGGCACACTGTTGATACCCGTCGGCGCACGATATGGGTGTAGTCCTGCGCGTGATGCTGCAGCTGCGGTGAGCAACGATGTATCCATATCACGGCCAGGCGGTAGTGGGTACGCTGAACTCCTCCAAGCAGCAAATGGATTCGCACCATCCTCACCAGCCACACCAAACAATTTCTCCACCGCCGAATAATGGGGTTCGAGTTCGGCATAGTTGATCGGCCAATCATCAATGCGAGCTCCCTCCATGGGGCCACGAGCAGTCAGTAGTTGAAAGTCTTCTTCTCTAAAGCGCGGTAGTTTGGCATCGGCATGGACACCACCACCACCAACTGTGGATGGCAGATTGTTCACTTCACCTACGAAGATGTGATCACCATCATTTTCACTACGACGGAAAGTTCGAGGCTCAAGCAGCGGGTCGGGCCCAAACAAATTTCGGCGACGTGCCGCAATTTCGTCATTGGCAAAATGATCCAGGGCGCGATACGGGGCATCAAGTGAGACGAGATGATTGCGACCCTTTTCGAGGATTATCACCGACATCCCAGCGGCTGTTAACACCTCGGCAGCTGTCGCACCGCCAGGACCGGATCCAACGATGATTACGTCGCAGTCGGCATTGGAACTAGTGAATGTTGTCATCCCCGATCAATCCCCATTCGGCTTGGGGGATAATCAGGCTCTGGGAACTTAATTCGCTGCCACCCTTGACCACCTTGATTGCCCCCGTATGCAGGATCGCCATATGCGCCCTCGCACGCGTGCTCATGCACCATTGCCAAATCGGCTTTTGTGGCATTACCAGCCACCACTCGGTCATAGCCCTCGCGCCACTGCTCAATGCGTAGTTTCCACGCATGCTTCTCCCATGGCCCAAGCTCCAGCCATTCGGCTCCTGAACTTGCCGGTGCACGCCAGATCTTTGGTGGTTCAGAATCAAGGGCGGTCAGCAATCTCTCCACATACTCAAGTGCCCCAATCGCCGATGCACCATCAACGGCAGCATCCAATGCCTCACCAACCTTCTCGCGCCAAAGATCAGTGAACTGCGTCAAACCAATCGATCCTGGCTTAATTCTGGTTTCTTAAGAAGCTGTAGACACCTGCCATCTTGGTGTTCACTTCATCTGGAAGAGGGTGGACTGTGGCACCCATTGCACGCGCACCCCAGATGATCTTCGCTGTTCGCTCGACCAAAGCGGCGTTGTGCAATGCCTTCTCCGGAGTGGCGGCACATGTTACGAGGCCATGATTGGCAAGCAGTGCGGCTCCACGATCTCCGAGGCGCCCAGCAACTTCGTCACCGAGTTTCTTGGTGCCAGTTCCCTTGTAGTCACAGCACGGCACGTCTCCACCTATGTACACCACCACTTCTTCAATCACTGCGGGTATGGATTCATGACCTAGTGCGAACATGGTTGCGTAAACAGCGTGGGTATGGATCACTGCGCCGATTTCTGGGTATAGGCGCAGTACCGATAGATGTAGATCTTTTTCAGAAGTAGGTGCCCGATGACCAGAAACAACGTTTCCGTCCAGGTCAACAATCACGAGGTCATCAAGAGTCATGGTGTCGTAGGCGACTGAAGATGGAGTTACGCACACGAGACCGCCTTCGAGGCGACCCGAGATATTTCCTGAGGTCCCCTCGACAAGACCGTCTTCCAGCATCTTCTTCGCTGCGGCAAGTACCGCTTCTGGTGTAGTGGTTGGCGACTTCTTATCGCTTGCGGTGGCGGTGTCAGCCATTTTTCAGAACCTCCGGATTGACGAGATTATCAGGTGCTTCTCCACGAAGCAGAGCTTCGAGCCCAGAGGCAATTATTGAAGTGTGATTCGCTTCGGTATCAAAAGTTGCACCACCGATGTGTGGCGTTAAAACCACATTGTCCATTCCAACAAGCTGATGTGTGACGGGCAAGTGCTCACCGTTGAAGTGGTCAAGACCCATTGCGGACAATTGACCCGATGCAAGCGCCTCGGTGAGTGCATCCAAGTCATGCAGGGCTGCACGTGCTGTGTTCACATACACCGCACCCTTTTTTATCTTCTTGATTTTTTCCGCCGAGATCAACCCAAACGTGTCTGGCGTAACTGCTGCATGCATAGAAATCACATCGGCTTCGGCGAGCAATGAATCCAGATCATGTGTGGCTTCTGGAGCGAACGGGTCTGCGATGATCACCTTCATGCCGAGCCCTGCAAACCGCCACGCAGCTGCGCGACCAACCGCCCCATAACCAACAATGCCCACAGTGAGACCCGCAAGCTGCCAGCCCCGATATAGGAGGTACGGATTTGTCCCTCCGGCATAGACGGTTCCCTCTCGGATGCTGCGATCGGCAGGCACCAGCCCACGAGTGGCGGCAAACACCAATGCAACAGCGAGCTCTGCGACCGCGTCTGCGTTACGGCCAGGGGCGCGAAGAACTGGAACTCCAGCGGCAGATGCTGCCGGAACGTCGACATTGGTCGGGTCACCACGGGTGGAACCAATTGCAACTAACGGCAGATCAAGCACCGGACCTTTGCACGAATCGACCTCACAGATCAGTACGTTGGCATTTTCGGCGATAATCCGCTCAGCCAACTTCTCACTGTTGTAAATCCGTAATGGACGCTGCTCAAGCCATGGCTCGAGAATTACGTCGCCCATCGCACGGAGCCGATCAAGACCTTCACCTCGAAGAGGTGCTGTTGCAAAAATTCGTAACTTTTCGTTCTTTGCACTCATCGCACAGTACCTAAATCTTGGCCATCACGGAACACTCCAGACGCAAACTGATCTCGGCTGGGCAGAAGAACCTCCACCGACGCCTTCGCTGCCGTGGCACCTTCTTGGGTGGTCATGGTGACGGTGATTTGTACGAGATGACGACCACGGCGATCAACGTTTTTGCCAGTTACTTCACCAGCGAAGATTGATGCGTCGCCCGTCAATGCGGGATTGCGGAAGTTTGCACTTGAGTGTGTGATCATGCCCCACTCGCCCGCCCAGCCACTCACATAGTCAATGAGCCATGCGCCCATCGATGCGCCGTAGCCGTAGCCACGCGGCATTCCAACGTGCTCTGCCCACCGAGGCTGCAAGTGGCCACGCGATGGCCCGTGATAGGCGCCATCGGTGAGCTCAGGATTGATGCGCTCCATCTGGCGGTCACCTTCAAGCCCGGCCATTTCCTTAGTGTAACCAAGCTCTTCAGCAGAGAGTGACGTTGGGCCTTTACGTGTGGCTCCCCAAATTGTCATTGGATACGCACGCCATTCGGTGGCGAAACTCGCCAAGCTGTGTGGACCCATTGCGTTCATCGCCAACAAATCCCCGACAGAAACAGACTCCCAATAACGCGGTGAGTGACCAAGGCTCTGGATCTGATCGATGAACTTCAACTTGTCGACTTCAAGATTGTCCAACTGCTCGTCAGTCCAAGTCGGCTCACCGGCATCCGAGAATCGCTTTTTCTCCTTTGCTTTGCGCGGCTTGTATCGAATCGAAGTTGAGCGTTGCAATGCCACACGCTCACCACGCTGATTGATATAGAGCGTGTCACCGCGCTGAAAACAAGTTGGACCAGCAAAACTCGTCTCTGTGACTCGGTAGTCAAATGGCATGCGATGGCAGATGAGCAGGTCGCCGGGTCGCACCCGCGGACCAAAGAACCACCAGTCATCGCCACCAAAGATCAAATGGGAGTCGGGGATTCGTCCTACCTGTGCTGGGGCACATCCGTGACTGGTATCGCAGGTAACTGTGAACGACTGTGGCGCTACGAGTTCGCCGAAACGGCTCTCAGTGAACCAGCGGTCATCGTAATGAAGAGGGTTTGGATAGTGCATTGCTTGCACCCAGCGTCGAATGTCATTGGTTGCTACAGGCTCTTTGAGAAGGCCTGGCTCCATTGGCACACCCATGTGGCGATCGAGGTCGGAGACGTCGAGCCCCGCCTCGGTTTCTGCTGAATCTTTTGTCACTGCTCTCCCCCATTGCGACCGAGTCTTTCGAGGATTTTTTCCACCAAACCCTCGTCGCGCACTTTTGTTCCACCTGCAGTCATTGGTACATCTGCCTCATCGAAGAACAAAACGTGCTTTGGAACTTTATAGGAGGCCACGCGTTCTTTTAGAAACGCCTTGATCTCTTCTTCAGTTGCCGAGAATCCCTCTTTGCACACAATGCATGCAACCACGATTTGGTCAAGCCGCTTGTCCGCGATACCCAAAATTCGGCTCAACTTAACCGGGGCACAAGCTCGGAGTGCCACTTCAAGCTCAGCAGGTGAAACGTTTGCGCCACCTGTCTTGATCATTTCGGTTCGACGTCCTGAATAGTGAACAATTCCATCGGCATCGACATGGCCCGCATCGCCCGTGTGGAAATAACCATCTGCATCAAAGGTCTGCTCTGCGGGCCGACCCAGATAGCCGTGCATCAGCGTCGCGCCGGCAATAACTAGTTCACCTTCATCATCAACACCAAGTACCCGACCGGTATCAGGATCGACTACTCGCATGTGCACACCTGGCAACACGCGACCACTTCCAATCCGCACTTGTTCACGAGTGTCACTGCTGCGGTAACTCGTAGCGAATGCGCATGTTTCAGAGAGTCCGTATCCAACTGGCATCACCCAATTCGGATCCGGGGTCACGCTGGAATGGCGAGCGAATGCGCCTTTTCCGTAGGCGCACTTAACTGAAGACAGATCCGTTGTGCTCCAATCCGGGTGTTCAGCCAGCGCAGCCGTTTGGTGCGCCAAGGTGTACGGCTCGGTCACGCGTTCACGCGAGATAAGCCGCAGCGCCTCACCGGGATCAAAAACTTCCTGAGCAACCCAGCAACCGCCACTCGCGAGAGTTGATCCAACCGCAGTATTCAAGCCTGCAGTCCAGAAAATGGGTAGTGCACTAAACGTGCGTGTTTCGGGATGGCGCGCAAACAACTGGGACTGCATCCAGAACTGCAACGAGGGAGAGCGATGGCCATGCAAGATCCCCTTTGGTTCACTTGTAGTGCCTGAAGAGAAGATCACAAGTGCAGGATCATCTGGCGTAATCAATGCAGCAATCGCGTCGACATCAGAATCAGTCACTGCATCAGCCCCAGCCAAGAAGGTGTCCCATGACTCCTCACCAAGCACTGCAACTTCGCGCAAACTGGGGAGGCTTTCACGAATTGAGTCAATGTCCACAGCAAATTGTCGATCCAGCAACTTTCGCTGTGTCAGGACAATTGGCGCTGCTGACTTACGCAACATGTGGGCAAGTTCGGGCGCAGGAGCGAAAGTTGACATTGGCACCGCGACTGCCCCAACCATTGCTGAAGCGAATATGGCAGCCACAGCCTCGGGGCGGTTGCCCATAATGATCGCCACTGAATCCCCGCGCTTTGCACCTTTTGCGAGCAAGGCGCGCGCAATCATTCGCGAATGAGCCGCCAGATCTGAATACGACCAACGCACTGTTTCGCCATTGCGTAAGGAATCATCAAAAACGATTGCTTCCCGATTGCCAAATTTTTTGGTCACCTCAACTAAGAATCCCGAGAGCGTAAGAGCACCGATTCCGGGAGTTAACTCAAGTGACGGCCCTGAGAATGCGCCTTCCAAGTTTGGTTTGATCGTGCTCATACCTTGCCGCCCAGCGGGAATAGACCCACAAAGCCATCCATGGTCACAGCATCTGTAAGAAGTTCAGCCGTCTGTTCAATGCCTGCGGGCAACCGCAACGCGGGTTGCATCATTCTTGTCAATATCGAAATGTCGTATTCATCACAAACTCCCGCGGCACCATGCAACTGTTGGCAGGTTCTGAACACCGCTCTTGCTGATTCAAGTGCATGCAGTCGGAGAGCGATCACATCGGCGCGCGCGGCCTCACCGACTGATGAAAAGCGCCAAAGCGTAAATCCAGCGAGTTCACGTAAGCCAGCAACAATGACGGCTGCATCAGCTAGTTGAAATTGAACTGCTTGGAAAGTGGCAATTGGTTTTCCAAACTGAATTCGACTATTCACATGAAAGGTTGCGAGACTGACCGCGTTCTCCAATGCCCCGAGCAGTGTCCAGCTCACGAGCAATTGCTGACACACAATGTCGCCAAAGTTGACTTCAGTGGGTCTTAGATCATTCAATGAGCTAACAAAAGGTCCGAGGCGAGTACCAAGTGCCTGACCCGCACCCGAGGCAACAAAACTTGCGCCACCATCTAAGGTTCCAACTCTCCACTGAGGGAACAGGTCGGCATGATCCACACGCACCTGTGAATTTGGAACTGCGACGGTTGGGCGCCCATCTAAATCCCTTACTAGTGACGCTGCGAGCGGATAGGGCAACGCCACACGGCCCGCTTCGGCACAGCTTGCCGCGGCAGCAGCGAGCGAAATTGGATCCGTTCGTGGATCAAGCGCATCAAGACCTAGTTGACTAAGAACTGCAACAATCTTTTCACGTTGCTTGGGGTCAATTTCAGAGTGTCGTGCCAATTCGACACCTCCGAGATCTGCAAATGCGCGACGAGCGGCATCGGCAACTTGGACAGCTTCTTCAGGGAGAACGGGATTCACTGATGCCGCCTCATACTGATTCTCCGCGCAATAGAGCCTTTGCCACAATCATGCGCTGAACTTCGATGGTTCCACTGGCCACCGTTGCCGCTTGGGCATAACGCCAGTGATCCTCGACCGCACCTCGCAGTGGCGCATTGCTTCCCGCCTCGAGACTGCGATGGTCTAGGGCGCTGAACAAAACTTCAGCAACTAACTGGTCGCATTGAGTTACGGCAATGCGAGCAGCAGATGCCGCCACATCGGGAACCTCACCACGCTCTTGGGCATGCACTGTGCGATACGCGAGCAGTCGAGCCACTCGCACCTGAACCAATGCCCGCACCCAGGCGGTATGCAGGTTTGCTGGCAAGTCCTGCCAATGTGGAGCCAATTCAGCGCCGATCAGTGAGAGCAGCCGCTCGCATCTGGCATATCGAGCGATTCCAACTCGCTCATGAGCGAGGGCGGTCTTGATCACTGACCAGCCGCCACCAATTTCACCCAATACTGAATCAGGCGTAGCAAATACATCGTTGAAAAACACTTCATTCAGGTGATGAGGTCCAAGCATCGAGCGAATAGGGCGCACTTCAATACCCGGTGAATCCATTGGCACAAGAAACATAGTGATTCCTTCGTGACGCTCACCACCACCTACACGAGCAGCAATGATGCACCACTGAGCCATTCCGGCATAGGAGGTCCAAATCTTCTGACCATTGATGATCCAACCTTCATCTCCATATGCGCCACCAACTGGTTCGGCTCGCGTACGTAGCGAAGCAAGATCTGAACCTGCTTCTGGTTCACTGAAGCCTTGGCACCAGATCACATCGCCGGCCGCAATAAGCGGAAGATGGAAAGCTTTCTGCGCATCGCTTCCGTAAGCCATGAGCGCCGGACCAACCCAATTCAGCCCCATGTACTGTGCGCCGCGTGGCTCGTGATGCGCCCACATCTCTTCACGCACGACCGTCTGATCCCATAAGGAACCACCGCCACCACCAAATTCCTTTGGCCATGCAAGTGTGAGAAGACCCTCGGAAGCAAGAAGCCGACAAAAGTTATTGGTGTCTTCGAGATCACTTGGATTGGTAGTGAATGCTCCGAGAAAATTTGGACCAAAATTTTCTTGAATCAACCCACGCAGACGCAGCCGTAAATCCGCTGCACCATCCCCCAGGTCGAAGTCCATTATTTCCCCTCTTGACTTTTCCATCTCAAATATATGTCGTTGTGATCCGCTAACTTGAAGCGGTGATGGGTCATGCAGTCGGCTCTGCCGCAAGGGTTCTGGAGCAAGCACTAGCAAGAGACCCAAATTATGAAGCTTTGGTCACTCGCGGTGTACGGCTCACCTACGGCCAGTTGGACGAGCTCGCCAATCGCGCCGTTCACGCTTTGTTCAACTTGGGAGTCAGACCAGGCGACCGAGTTTGCGCTTCCCTACCGAACGATTTTGATGTGGTCGTGGCTTTTCATGGCGTGATGAGGCTCGGAGCCATCTGGGTGGGGATCAATCGCGTGCTGGCCGAGCCGGAAAAGCAGCACATACTTTCTGATTGTGAACCAACCATCTATCTAACGGACACACCGTTGCAAGATGACACCGCTGCTTCATCAAAGTTTCGGGTGATTGATGTCGAGACTTGGCGTAGCGCAATTGATGCAGAACCCTCATCACGATGGAGTGGGCCCGAACCAGATCCACTTTTGCCGGCAGGAATCGCATACACAAGCGGCACTACGGGCCGACCGAAAGGCGCGGTGCATAGCCAGCACAATTTGATGTTGCCAGGAGCCGTTCTCGTAGAGACCCGCGGCTACACCCCCGATCTTCGTAAAGGTGACTGCTTCGCGTTCACGATCTTGAACATGGCTGTTCTCACCACACTGCTTGTCTCGCAAGCTGGTGGAACTTCAATCGTCATGGATAGGACTGACCCTGAAGGAATTGCCGATTGGATTAAACGTGAGCAGATCACAACGTGGAATGGTGCACCAGCGATGCTGCACAGTCTTGTCACTTCTGATTCCGTCACTAGTGATGATCTAAAAACGCTTGACGAAGTGTGGGTTGGTGGAGCGGATTGTCCTGACGCCATTCGACGCGCCTTCTTCGCAAAGTTTGATCTTCCCGTCTTGGCCACCTACGGCTTAAGCGAAGCCCCTACAGTGATCGCAATTGATGACCGACCCAGTACGAGGTCAAACACACCCACCGCACCAGTTGGCTCATCAGGTAAGCCACTACCTCATCTCCGTATTCGAATTGTCGGTGCTGACGGTTCAACGCTTCAACAAGGTGAGGCGGGGCAAATTTGTATTTCTGCAGCCGATGATCGTTACCGAACGATGCTGGGCTACCTGAATTCACCCGAAGCAACCAATGATGTGATCGTTGATAATGAATTGCGAACTGGTGATGTTGGACTAATTGATGACAATGGTCACTTGCACATCCGTGATCGTTTGAGCTTGGTCATCATTCGGGGTGGAGCAAATATCTACCCGGCTGAAATTGAACGCGTAGTTGCCGAATTCCCCGGGATCAATGCGAGCGCTGCTGTCGGGGTTCCAGATGAGCGACTCGGCGAGCGTGTGGCTCTACTTATCGAACTCAGCGATGGAGTGCAGTTAAACGATGAAGATTTAGCAGCACATCTCGCAGCGAACCTAGCTCGGTACAAGATTCCAGAGCAGATCAAAGTCATCGATGCATTTCCACGCAATGCAATGGGCAAAATTCAGCGCCGTGGACTTGTGGATTGCTTCACTGAAGAAACTCAGTAAAGCATCAGACTGAGCGCAGAGTGCCGCCATCTACTTCGAGGGCTGCACCGGTGATCCAGGCAGCCTGTTCACTGGCCAAGAACAACACAGCGGCAGCAATCTCATGAGGCTCACCGAAACGGCCAACTGCAACTCTGTGTGCGGCTAGTTGTTTGGCCATGATTTCTTCAGCTGACTTCCCGGATTTAGTGGCTGCAGCCTCTGCGTTGTCGGACACCATTTCAGTCAGAGTTACACCTGGCACTACACAGTTGCTCAGCACACCCTGTGCTGCATGAGCGTGCGAGAGTGATTTAGACCAGTTCAAAAGAGCAGCCTTTGCCGCTGAGTATGGAGCAAAAGACGGATCAGGCTCACGCCCGCTCACCGAGGCAACATGCACCAATCTCCCCCAGCCCCTAGCGGCCATTACGGGAACCGCCGCTGCTGACACTGCAACTGCGGAAAAGAAATTGATATCGAAGCTGCGGCGCCAATCGTCTGCAGTGAGTGCAGAAAAACGTTTTGGTTCGGCAAGACCGACATTGTTGACAACGATGTCGATTTGCCCAAAGCGTTTTAGGCACTCATTCACGATGGCCTCACCCGCATCTGGTCCCGTGACATCGATTGCAAAAGACTCACCAGGACCCTCAGTTTGTGTCCTTGAGACAGCCAGAACTCGACAACCTTCGTTAACCAAGAGTTCGGCTACTGAGCGGCCGATTCCGCGGCTAGCGCCGGTAACAATCGCAACACGACCAGCGAGCCCGAGATCCATGGTCAAACTGTAGTGCTTGGCCTTTGCGACTCACCGGGGAACGCCTGCGGTCAGCTACGACCGAGTTTCTTGGCTGCTTCTGGAACAAAAAGTTCTGGCGCCATTGGACCATCCTCAACTGAGCTCAACTGCACTTCAGGAAGACGAACATTCCCTGGAATTGTGTCAAGCCAGACAATTGCGGCGGCAACTTCTTCAACACCAAGCGTGTGCATAGGGAACCGAACGTCTTCGATCATCGGCGTGCGTACGGGACCCACAGTTAACACGTGGACTCCTATACCGTCGCGCTCAACTTCTTTGGCAAATGCTGCTGCGAATGCATTGAGGCCTGCCTTAGACGCCGAGTATGCCGAGCGACCCGGATGGGGCTGATGGGAAGAACTTGACGATACGAAAACGAACTTTGCACCCGGGCCCATATAGGGCAACGCGCTGTTAGCAACAACAAATGCAGAGCTCAAGTTGATTGCAAGTATGCGATTGAACTCGTCGAGGGTTTCTCTACGCACGAAAGTTCCGCCCATCGTGCCTGCAGCATGAACTACAAGATCAATGCGACCAAATTCTTCGTTAACTGATCCAACCACTCGCACAAAGGATTCAGCGTCACTCGCATCACCAGCTGCCCAGGATGCTCCAATTGACTCCGCACTCTGCTGCAGGATGTCCGATCTGCGTGCGGTTAAAACCACTGCATATCCAGCTGCCTGCAGCTGGCGCCCAACTTCTAGACCGATACCGCTGCTGCCACCGGTAACAAGTGCAACTCTTTGGCTCATCGAACCACCACGAATTGCATGACCATCAACTGTATGCAGCGAGTCCGCGAGCAAAAATGCGTGCCGCCGCACCACCGAGGAACTCGGCCATTGCTTCGTCTGAGAGGGGCAATGCACGCGCAGCGTCCAACGCCTTCTTCGCCGGGATGACCGGGTGATCCGATGCATAGAGCAGGCGCCCACGACCTCGTGACGAATTCATGAACTTCACAATTGATGGCGACATGTACGTGGAGAGATACGCCGAGTTCATGAGATGCAACTGTGGCCACTTCAACATGTACTGAATCAGTAACTCTTCATACGGATGACCCATATGAGCCCCAATCACGGTCAACTTGGGGAAGTCGATTAGGACGTCTTCGAGAAGAACTGGATCTTGACAACGTGAACGAACTTGGGGGCCCGGAATACCGACATTGATTGCAACCGGTATGCCCAGCTCTTCAGCGGTGGCATAAACCGGATAGTAGAGGCGGTGATTCAATTCAAATTGCTCAACGAGTGGTGTCACTCGGGCGAGTACAAAAGCGGGATGGTTCGAAAGCTCGCGAAGTCGCGAGACATTTGCCGAAGGCTTCGTGGCTCGGTCGACTGAGGCAGAAACCAAGATTCTACCCGGGTACCGATCAGCCAACGCGAGAAAATCCTCAGCCGATGGCGCACCACGCCGCTTTGTATGGGCAGGATCCGAGAGTCCTGCGGTGAGGATTGCTGTTGCAACACCAGCCTCGTCCAAGGCAGCGATTAATGATTCGATGTCAGGGCTCTTTGCGAGATCGGGGCCAAACAACTGCACTGCCGTGCGCTGTTCCTCCCTGGCGGCCCACTTCGCGGCGAACTCTGCCGCCATCATATTTACCCAACAATCAATAACTTTTATATTGCCCACAGTGCGACTCTAGCCCTGCACATGTGGCAAGGATGATGTTCGCCCGCTTGCTGGCTATTGTGTGTTCATGAGCACTCTTGGTTTCCGCCCATTTGACGCCGACCACCACTATTACGAAGCGACGGATGCGTTCACGCGTTACATCGATCGCAAGATGGCTAAGCGGTGCATGCAATGGGCACAAATAAACGGCAGAACACGCCTCCTTGTCGGAGGTCGAGTCAACAAGTTCATTCCCAACCCAACTTTTGACCCAATTGCTGCTCCGGGAAGCCTTGAGGATTACTTCCGTGGACGCAACCTCGACGCCATGGATCTAAAAACAATGTTTGGTCAACTCGACCCGATCAGTGAACACCCCGAATACCGCAATCGTGATGCTCGCGTAAAGCAACTCGATGAACAAGGTCTTGAAGGCTCTCTACTTTTCCCCACACTCGGTGTTGGAATGCAAGATGCGCTCCGTCGCGATGTCCCAGCACTCCATGCTGCATTCACGGCATTCAATAAGTGGCTTGATGATGACTGGGGATTTGATCGTGGCGATGGACGCCTATACGCAGCACCGATGATTACGTTTGCTGACCCAGTGCTTGCTGAAGCTGAGGTCAGCCGCGTGCTTTCTGCTGGTGCACGAGTTCTTGTCACCACACCGGGCCCCGTGCCTGACGGTGACGACGGCTACGTATCACCGGCTCACCCAAAGTTCGATCGTGTCTGGGGGCTCATTGCTGAGTCCGGTGTGCCGATGGTGATTCATGCCGGCCTGAACGGTTTGAACTACGGAAACATGTGGCGGGTCAGTGAGCCCGGCCAGAACGGCAATGCCACCTTTGAAGGGTTCAAGCATTCTTCTTTCCCACTCGTGGCGTTTGCTGATCGCGGAATCTCAGACACTCTCGCCTCGATTATCTGTCACGGACTCCTATCGCGGTTCCCCAAGCTGCGTATTGCATCGATTGAAAATGGCGCGATGTGGGTACCAGACCTTCTGCGCAATCTCAAAATGGCATATGGCAAGATGCCGAGCTCGTTCAGCGAGCATCCAGTAGAGCAATTCAAGCGCCAAGTTTGGATTTCGCCGTACTACGAAGACGACATGTCAATGTTGAAAGATCAAGTTGGGATTGAACGCCTGATGTTTGGATCCGACTTCCCGCACACCGAAGGGCTTGCGGACCCGTGCGCATTCGTCAAAGACATTCCTGACTTTGATGCCGATGAAACCAAAATCGTCATGCGTGACAACGTGTACGAGTTTCTCGGAATCGCCGCATGACCCAAGCACACGGTGGGTATGACCCGGAAAGTGTGCGATCCAAATACTTGGCCGAACGCGATAAGCGATTAATCCTGGGGCGTGCAGACATCCGTGACCTTGATGGTGACAATCTGTTTGGTCGCTACAGGGAAGACCCATTCACTCCTCTGACTCAACGCGATGCACTTCAAGACGATGTGGATGTCTGCATTCTTGGCGGCGGTATCGCTGGAATCACCCTTGGTGCCGAACTACGTAAAGCCGGTGTTAAAAACATCCGATTTGTAGACACGGCGGGTGGCTTTGGTGGGACTTGGTACTGGAATCGCTACCCAGGGGTGATGTGTGATGTTGAGTCATATATATACCTCCCGCTTCTAGAGGAAACCGGCTATGTACCCAAGCGCCGTTACGCCTTCGGGGATGAGATTCTCGAATATCTGCAACTATTAGCGGCGCAATTTGACCTCAACCGCGATGCACTTTTTCACACACGCATCAACCGTGCCCTGTGGAACGAAGGTGATAAGCGCTGGATGATTGAAACCGATCGCGGAGACAAATTCACTGCTCGCTACTACGTAATTGCACCCGGAATTCTCAACCTCTTAAAACTGCCAGCCATTCCAGGCATGCCCGACTTCAAGGGCCACTCGTTCCACTCGGCGCGTTGGGATTACGAATACACCGGTGGCGCACCAGGTGAGCAACTGACAAATTTGAAAGACAAAGTTGTTGGTCTCATCGGTACTGGTGCAACAGGCATCCAGTGTGTGCCTCCGCTCGCAGAAGCATCGAAACATCTTTGGATCTTCCAGAGGACTCCTTCAGCAATTGGAGTGCGCGGCAACAAACAAACAGATGACACATTCGCAAAGAGCCTCAAGCCCGGTTGGCAACAAGAGCGCATGGATAACTTCCAGGCTCTGATGCTGGGGCGCGAAGTGGGCGCCGACTTAACTGATGATGGCTGGACACATGACTATGCAAAAGTGCAGAATCCACCGAGTCGCCAGCCTGGAGAATCTTCGGCCGACTGGTTCACCCGCTGGGAGGCAATTGATTATGAGATCATGGAAGCCCATCGCAGTCGAGTTGAGTCAATTGTCGGTGACTCAGCTGTGGCGGAAGTTCTCAAACCTTGGTACCGCTACTTATGTAAGCGTCCATGCTTTCATGACGAGTACTTGACATCGTTCAACCAACGCAATGTCACACTGGTCGACTGCCCAACTGGAATTGATCGTGTAGTTACAGATGGTGTCATGGTCAACGGCGAGAAGATCGAACTCGACTGCATCGTATATGCCACAGGTTTTGAAGCAGAAGCGACTCCCCTCTTTCGACGTGCAGGGCACGATATCGTCGGAGTTGATGGGGTCACTCTTGCTGAACTCTGGGCTGATGGCGCATCGAGCCTCTACGGAATGATGGTTCGTGGTCTGCCGAATTTGTTCACAATGCCGGCACCTTCTCAACAATCTGTGGTCACTGTGAACTACACCCAACTTGCGGTACTAGGTGCTGAAATTGTGGCGCAGACAATTGCCCAGCTGCTCAAGAAGGGTGGGCCCGCTTTTGAAGTGACGGCAGAGGCTGAACACGATTGGAACCAGAAGATACTTGCGTCTTTCGCTGATGCAAGTGCGCTCATGTCGGCCTGCACACCATCACGCATTAACAACGAGGGTCATCCAGAGTCACGCAATCCTCTTAACGGCAACTACGGGCGGGGCTTTGGCGATTACTTCGGTTACCGCGACCTATTGAAAACATGGGTGGCTTCTGAACAGTTTGATGGCCTCGAATTGCGATGACTACTACTACCGGCAACAAGCGAGTGGTGATCGTCACTGGTGGTGGCGCAGGAATTGGCGGCGCAATTGCTGAAGAACTCGCACGCCGTGGAGATCATGTAGTCACAGTTGACCCCTTGGTAGCGGTTGACGGAACTAATGCCCCTGCTGATCAAACACCAACAACCGCTGAACGAATCTTGGAAGCGGGTGGTAGCGCAGAGTCATCCAATACATCTGTTACTGATGCTCACGCCATGTCAGTCCTTGTTGAAGACCTACTTACACGACACGGACGTCTTGATGCGGTGGTCAATGCCGCCGGAATATCGCGACCAACTGGATTCGCAAAAGGAGACGAACCGGACTGGTCCGCAGTAATTGAGGTCCACCTACAGGGTTACATCAACGTCTTAGCGGCAGTAATGCCACACTTTGCCGAGGTAGGTGCGGGCCATGTTGTTGGGGTCACTTCCGGATCAGGCTGGCGGACCGCCGATGCAGGCGCATACGGATGTGCCAAACGTGCGGTAGCCGCCCTCACTTGGAAACTTGGTCGCCACGCGCCCCATGGAGTGCACGTCAATGCGATCAGTCCAATTGCGATGACGCGAATGGTCACTTCGGCGTTGAAAAGAACTTCAGCAGCACCAAAGGATGGCGCAAGGGTTTCAGGTGGTCTGGCACTCGGCGCGCTACCGCCGCCAGAACAGCTCGGGCCGTTAGGCGCCGCAATGGCGGGGCACACAACTACTCCACACGGTCGCATTCTCTTCGCAGGTGGAAGCGAGATTGCCGTACTTCGTGAGCCGCAGCTGATGGAGATAATTCGTACGTCTGATGTTCAAAGTGTCGACTCAGTGGTTTCTTCGTATCTGGCCACGTTGATCGCCGCCGAGAAACAACAAACAACAACGGGAGGCGCCAACCCAAGGTTCAGCGAGATTTTTAACTCGCTATCCACTCTCGGTGAAATTCCACAGAATGCAAATGTCTTGGTTGTCTCTGATCAACCACAGTTGGCCGCAACTCTCACTGATCGAATCACAGCACATGGATCCAAGGTGCATTTCGTGTCGCCAAAAGACGTCGGCCCTGGCTTTGCGGGTGCGAGTTCTGCACTGCGAAACGCATTTGATGGATCAGCACTTGATGTCGTATTTGTTGCACTTTCTGGATCGGGCGGAAGCGACACTGATACAGACTGGCATTCAATATTGAATTCCCACACTGAACTTGGTTCGGAGATTTTGGCTGATGCGCGTTGGGCTCGCGCATGCGCGGACTATTCAGCTGAACGCGAAGCACCGCTGCGGCTCGTGAATCTGGTCGATGCCCGCAACCAGCGTGGCTCGACTCGCGCCCAAACGTCGGCCCAGCTATTCCGTGCAGCGCGTGGTGCCACCAGCGACCGTGTTTCGGCTTTCACAATCGCAATCGAAGACCCAATAAACATTGATGCCACCGTTGCGCTCGCCCTCACATGTGCGTTCAATGCCGACGCCGTTGAACTCTCTGGCGCAGAACTAGCTATTGGTCATGGTTGGCTCGGGCTTCGTAGTCACCCATCCCCCACAGGCAGCTTGGTATTCGGTGGCCCCGATATGCCGTTATGGTTCGGCGATGTTCTTGAAGAAATGTGCCAATGACCAAACGCCCTGAACGAATAGTTGATGCCCATGTACATCTCTGGGATCCCGCACGAACTGACTGGTATCCCTATTTGTCGGGCCGCATGGAAATCGGCATGGGCAATGTAACTGGTATGTCCCGACTTTTTAATCCCGAGATTTATCAGAATGAAGCCGATGGATGGAACGTGGTTGCTCTTGTAAATGTTGCAGCAGCAACGGGCAGAAACAGCGTTGATGAAACGCTCTACCTTGATGCACAATCTGAGACCCTGGGGCATCCAGCAGCGATAATCGGTGGGCTCCCCCCAACTGACTCAAGCGCCGAAGCAATTGCGCTGTTAGATATCCAGATGAAAGCAAAGCGCTTCAAAGGCGTGCGGCCAATGGGACAGAATGCGCCGCCACTCCCTGATGACGATGTGCTCACCGCAATGACCGAGCGCGGACTCATTTTTGAACTGATGGCGCATCCGCCTCAGTTAGTCGCACTTGCACATCGACTGGAAGCCCATCCACAACTCAATGTTGTGGTGGAACACACAGGTTGGCCACGGTCAGCCGATAATGATGAGCGCGTTCTATGGGAAACAGGTATCGCGGCACTGGCCGATGTTGGCCCAAATGTATCCTGCAAGATCTCTGGGCTGGCGATGCCACTTGGCGCTATGTCTGCTTCCGTGTTCGCACCCTGGGTTGAAAAAGCCATTGAGGCCTTCGGTGCAGAGCGATGCATGTTTGCAAGCAACTTTCCGGTGGATGGAATGCATGGGTCACTTAATGAGTTATGGACGGCGTTCTCTGAACTGACATCAAGTCTTGATCCAAAAGAACGCGATCTCTTGTTCGCAGGTGTGGCAGAGCGTGTCTACTCGTTTGTGGCACAACTGTGAACGACTATTCTTACAAAGTCGAAATCAATGGGGGTAACGGCGCATGGGTTTAGCAATTGGTGATGAATCAGAACTACTTGCTGATGCTGTAACTCGATTTACGAATTCGCGTTCGGTACTTGCAGAGGCCCGAAAGCTTGCCGAGTCGGCTTCAAGTGATTTGCCGTCGTTCTGGCATGAGCTGGACTCTCTTGGTTGGCTCACAGTTTCCAAAACAGACGGTCTTGGGTTCACAGAACTCGCAGTAGTGCTCGAAGCCTTGGGTCGAAACCTCACCCCTGGGCCAGTGCTTACCACCGCTTGGGGGCGCGCGCTCGCATCAATCGCAGGACACGACGTAGATGGCACTGTGGCGGTGGTGCTTGAAAGTTCAAGCCCTGTCTTAGGTGGTGCAGTTGCCCAACACCTGATTGTCTCTACCACTGATTCGGAAAAATGGGCATTGATTCCGAGCAATGCAGGCTCAGTCACAAGCGTGCAAGGGCTTGATGGCGCAGCAAACCTTGCGCGCATCGAGGCTGGTACTGGTGGCACACAACTAACGGGAGTCACGACAAGCGTCGTACACGCAGTTGGGATAGTGCTCGCGTCCGCCGAAGCACTCGGTGGCGCATCATGGTGCGTAGATACCGCAGCGGAATGGGCGCGCGCACGTAAGCAATTTGGTCGCCCAATTGGGCAATTCCAGGGAGTTAAGCACCGCTGCGCGAACATGCTTGCCCGACTCGAACTCGCCCGTGCAGCCGTGTGGGATGCGGCATCTGCCCTTGATGGCGAAGATCCTTTTGGCCCGGAAGCTGAAGTTGCAATCGCTGCAGCTGGCGCTCTTGCATTGGATGCATTTGTTGATAATGCCAAAGACGCGATTCAGATCCTCGGTGGCATCGGTTTCACATGGGAGCACGATGCTCACATGTTCTTACGCCGCGCAGTAACACTGCGGCAACTCTTCGGTGATACCCATGCGTGGCGTCGTAAACTTGCCGAAAACGCAATCACCGGTACGCGTCGCCATCTCACACTGGAACTCCCACCCGAGGCTGAACAAATGCGTAGTTCAATCGCTGCTGTTGCTGACTCGATTGCAGCACTACCCAAAGAAAAACGGCGGGCAGCTCTGGCCGATGCGGGCCTGATAGTGCCGAACTGGCCCACTCCATGGGGGCGGGGCGCCGGAGCTGTTGAGCAAGTTGTAATTGATGAGGAACTGCGCCGAGTAAGGGTGCGCGCCCCACACCTACAAGTTGGAGCTTGGGCTGCACCAACAATTGCCGCACACGGTACGCCTAGCCAACAAGAACGCTGGGTGCGACCCACGTTGACGGGCGAGATCAATTGGTGCCAATTGTTTAGCGAACCTGAAGCAGGTTCAGATCTGGCATCACTGTCAACCAAAGCAACCCCCACCAAGGGTGGATGGCTTTTAAATGGTCAGAAGGTCTGGACCAGCATGGCCAAAGAGGCCGACTGGGGCATCTGCCTTGCCCGCACTAATACGAACGTCGCAAAGCACCTCGGCATCACTTATTTCATCATTGACATGAAGTCACCAGGTCTTGATATCCGGCCATTACGAGAACTAACAGGCATGGAGATGTTCAACGAAGTTTTCTTCAACGATGTGTTCGTTCCCGATGACTGTGTGATTGGTGAAGTTGATGGTGGCTGGCCACTGGCGCGTACGACTCTTGCCAATGAGCGAGTTTCCATGGGCAGTGGCTCATCATTTGGTGGTGGGATTGAAGCACTCATTGGGTTAGTTGCCGACCTTGCCGAATCTCAATCAAGTGCCGCTGAGCAGATCCTCACAAAGGATGCACTGGGTGCATTGGTGGCTGAGGCGCATGCACTTTCAGTGATCGGTCTTCGTGTTGCCGCACGATCACTCTCTGGAGCGCAACCCGGACCCGAAGCAAGTGTGCGCAAGCTCCTCGGCGTTGAACACGATCAGCGCACGCAGGAGATGGGCCTCTCACTGCTCGGAGCAGAAGGTGCAACGGTGGAACAAGGACTCGCAAGCCAGTGGAGTTTTGGCTTCCTCGCAAACCGTTGCCTGACAATTGCAGGCGGCACCAGCGAAATCCAGCGCAATGTAATCGCCGAGCGACTACTCGGATTGCCACGTGACCCCGAACCAACTTCTTGACCCGAAGGTGAGCAAATAATCATGTCGAATCTTCTGCCCGACCAACTTCGCTTGATGGCTGAAAGTTTTCCAAACGAAACCGCATTCTTGAATGTTGCAAATGATTTCTCAATGACCTTTGCTGAGTGGGATCAGGCTTCAAACCGCATGGCTCGATGGCTAGTAGCCCAGGGATTACAAAAGAGTGACCGCGTTGCAATTCACGTACCACCAGAAGAACCCGAGCGCTTTTTAGTTACCTACACTGCAATACATAAAGCGGGATTAGCAGCAGTTCCAATCAGTACACGTTTGGTGGCACGTGAATTGGGCTATGTGTTGGAACACTCCGGGGCAACCATCGCATTTAGTGGGACCTCAACACTTCCGATAATTCTCGAGGCAGCAAAAGGTGCACCCGAACTGCGCACAATTGTGACTACAGCAAAGACAGAGTCCCCGCTTGCTGTCAGTTGGGAAACTGCCACAGACCCCGATGATTCCCCATGTCAAATCCCGGTGGGCAACACTGACCTCGCTGATGTCATGTACACCTCTGGCACCACAGGTCGGCCCAAGGGAGTCGTAGTCAGACACGGCAATGTGGCAATGATGCCCAACGGTGTGCCCAATTGGTCAGGGAAGGGATGGTTCCATTCCTCGCCAATGTTCACTTTTGCTGGAATTGCTTCCAACTACAACCCGATGAAACTCGGCTTGACCCTGATGTACCTGCCGAAGTTTGATGTTGACAAGTGGTACAACACAGTTGAACAGCTGAAGCCGTCGGCAGTGTTTCTTGTGCCAGCAATGGCTGAACTTTTGATCGCCAGCCCAAGATTTGATTCAGCAGATCTGACTTCAATCATGATGTGCTCTCTTGGCAGTGCACCACTGGCACCAGCAACATTTGACCGACTGCGCAATCGGCTTCCCAAGGCGATTGTTTCCAATTCATGGGGCATGACCGAAGCCGGGCCCGCGTACTGTCACATGCCCACAGAGGAGCACGCCAAGCGTGTTGGCTCGGTGGGTCGCCCAGTGCCCCCTACCGAAGTGCGAATCATTGACGAGGAAGGGAATGTGCTTCCCCCACGCAACATCGGCCAATTGACCGTGCGCAATCCGGGCCGTGAGCGTGAATACTTCCGTGATCCAGAAGCAACAGCGAATTCTTGGAAGGACGGCTGGTTGCACACCGGTGACATGGCGGAAGTTGATGAGGACGGATACCTGTACCTTCGCGGCCGCATGAAAGACATGATCATCCGCGGGGGAAACAATGTCTATTCCTCAGATGTTGAGTCTGTTCTCTATGAGCATCCAGCTATTCGTGAGGCTGCAGTGGCTGGCGTGGCACACAAAGTGCTCGGCGAGGACATCGGTGCGTGGATTGTTTTGAAAGATGGCGCCACGGCCACCGTTGAAGAACTCACGTCGTTCTGCGCAGAGCGACTTAGCGATTACAAGGTTCCGCGTGCATGGCAGTTTGTTTCAGAACTGCCCCGCAACCCAACCGGCAAGGTTGTCAAAGCAGACTTGCCGGGCCGCAGCTGATCTCGTCAGCTAGACGTCGCAACTTTTACAAGGTTCCAGGAGCGAGGATCTCGATTACCTGGCCATCAGGATCACGAATCATCAGTGCTTTGCCCCACATGTCGGTATCTTCCAGAACTTCGCCACCATATTGAAGAACCAGTTTGCAGGTTTCCGCAATGTCATCAACGGTTAGCGAGATATGTGTAAGCCCCGGCTCAGTGAATGGTCTGATTCGCGCTGCCTCATTCCCTTCGCGATCAAAATGGAGCAATTCAAGAATTGCCCCACCGAGTGTGAGATAAACAGCTGTAAGACCTACTGGCTCCTTCACACGAAGCAACTTCGCCGAGCCAGCATCCGGTACTGCAAGACGATTCCGAACCGTGAACCCAAAAACATTCACATAAAACGTGATCGATCGTTCGAGGTCAGCCACGTGATGACCTATGTGATTCCAAACTGGCATGAAAATGATTCTAGGGTGTTCGCATGCAGGATGATTTGAATCTGGTCGATCTGTTGAACATAGTCGTTGAGACTGCCGGTGACCGCGTAACGGTTGGCAGTAAGGCTGATGGATATACGAACAGCGATCTGAAGTTACGTGCAGAGCAAGGTGCATCAATGCTTAGCGAGCATGGCGCCAAAGTGGTTATCTACCTGGCGATGATGCATCAGTGCTTTCCTGTGGCGATCTTTGCCTCGGCTGCCGCGGGTGTTCCATTCATCCCACTCAATTACAGATTGTCCGACGACCAATTGGGTGCTCTGCTCGCCAAACATCCAGACCCTCTCGTAATCACTGACGATTCTCAGCGCCTAATCGCTCTCGGTGTTGACCAGGTCAACATCTACGGGCCCGATGAATGGCTACTCGCATGCACCGAGTCCGCACTACAGCCACTACCCCGTGTCGAACCCGAAAGCATTGCCGTGTTGCTCTACACCTCGGGAACCACTTCGGAACCCAAAGCAGTCGTACTGCGGCATAAGCACCTAGTTGCTTACATTCAGTCATCAATACCATTCGCCTCAGCAAATGAAGACTCAGCCGCACTGATCTCGGTACCGCCGTATCACATCGCTGGAGTGGCCAACTCAATCACCAGCATCTACTCCACTCGTCGTGTTGTTTACCTGCCGGTCTTTGACCCGAACATCTGGCTTGGTTTAATTCGTAGCGAGAACATCACACACGCATTTCTTGTCCCTACGATGCTGGCCAGAGTGGTAGACGTACTCGGTGATAGCTCAGCAGAGTGCCCTTCCTTGCAGGTGCTTTCCTACGGTGGTGCACGAATGCCAATCACGGTGCTTGAGCGTGCGTTGCGAGCATTCCCTGATGCGGGATTTGCTAACGCTTACGGACTCACGGAAACGAGTTCAACTCTTGCCATGCTGACCCCTGATGATCACCGTGCCGCATTGACTGGCGACCCAAAAGCGAGGGCGCGTCTCGGATCGGCAGGGAAAATTGTGCCGGGCATTGAAGTCGAGATCCGTGACGGTGAAATCTGGGCTCGTGGCAAGCAAGTATCAGGTGAGTACTTGGGTCAAACCCGTGGCCTGGAATCAGGTGAATGGTTCTACACACGTGATCGCGGCTGGATTGACGAAGATGGTTATCTATTCATTGAGGGTCGCACCGATGACACGATCATTCGTGGTGGTGAGAACATCGCACCAGCCGAGATTGAAGATGCCTTGCTGCGCCATCCTGATGTTGTCGACGCAGCAGTGGTTGGCGTTCCAGACGACGAATGGGGCCAGCGCATCGAAGCAGCCGTTGTGCTTAGCCCAGGTGCGCAAGCCGATACTGAGCAGCTTCGCAATCACTGTCGCGGCCTTTTACGGTCTTCTAAGACACCAGATCGCATCGTGATACGTGAATCGCTGCCCCACACTGACACAGGCAAGCTGCTGCGCCGTCAGGTGCTGGCTGACCTGATGTCTGCCAACTAAGACTCGCCGAAACGTTCGGCGAGCATTGCGGTGACCTGTCTGCGGTCCAACTTCCCTGAGTCGAGCCAAGGCAACTGATTCTGATCGGCGAACACTGCAATGTGTCGCGGCACTTTGTAGTTAGCGATCTGTTCCTTCACCTTTGCCCGAGCAGTCTCCTCATCGAGCGACTGCCCTGGTCTCAGCGCCACCAGTGCGACCACATCTTGCCCTCGTACTGGATGGTCGATACCAGCGACAAATGCGAGTACCACCTCTGGTATGGCTTCCAGAACTTCCTCAACTTCTCGCGGTGTCACATTCATTCCTGATGTCTTAATCAGGTCGCCCATGCGTCCCGTGAAATAGAAGTGATCATCTTCATCAAAGCGGCCAGCATCACCGGTGCGATACCAGCCGTCGGGAGTAAAAGTATCTGCACGTTCACGCTTATGGAAGCCCAACATCAGTGAGTAGCCACGAAGCCACAGCTCACCCACCGAGCCAGTTGGCATTTCTTCGCCAGTGATCGGGTCAACGATTTTGTGCTCCACACCCGGCACTGAGTAACCAAAGCTCCCAAGTTTTTCTGGTGGTAGAGGTTGCCTTGAATCAAAAGTGTGAGGCCCAAGTGTTTCGGTCATGCCAAGCGATGTCGCTTTTGGAATCTCGGCCTCGGCCTGCAGATCAGGGGGTAACAGCGCAGTGAAATTACCTGCACGAATGCACGAAAGATCACGAGTCTTGAAATCAGGATGGTCCACTAGCGCCTTGCCAATATGTGGCCAGCCAAGAACTTGTGTAACTCGCTCACGTTCAATTAACTCAAGAGTTGCACCAGGCTCAAACTGTTCTTCAAAAACTACAGCTGAGCCTGCGTACATGCAGGCTATGAGCGTGTAACTAAAACCACCAACCCAAAACAGTGGCATCGGCGTGTAAAGGACATCATCGTCCTGAAGATCACGCATCTGCCACAAGTTGTGGGCATGCCGAACCGTTGCACCGTGTGAGTGAACCGCCGCTTTTGGATCAGAGGTGGAGCCAGACGAGTAAACGAACACCATCGGATCGGCCGGATGCACTTCGCTCTCGACTTCAGCCAAGAACTCGTCGCTTATTTTCGCTCCCCGCTGAACTAGGTCAGAAATTGATCCGCACCAGCTTCGAGGCTCCGCATTCCAGGTCCACACCGAGCGCAGAAATGGATGGCTACTGATCATCAGATCTTCGTTCTTCTGACCAACAATTCCAGGTGAAGCTTGCTCAATGCGGTCGAGGTAATCATTTGAGAGGTGATGACCAACGGTCAATAACGCAAATTGGTCACTGTGACGCAGTGTGCGATTGAGTTCGGGCACTTTGTTGTAGGTGTTCAGTAAGACCGCAACCGCTCCAATTCGAGTGATCGCAAAAAGCCCCACCACCCAGTCAGGACCATTCGGCGCAAGGAGACCAACCTTCGCCCCCTTCGTTACCCCAATTGCCAACAAGCCCTTAGCCATCGCAGCTGAACGCGCCTCTAGGTCAGCAAAACTGAGTCGCTCGTCGTTAAGCACCACCAAGGTCTTGTTTGTGTATCGACGCGCCGATTCACGAACCAAATTTGCGCTGGTCGGCACGAATGCCGGAAAGCTCGTTTCCCTCTTCACGGCTAGTGGTCACTCCCCCTGGATAACGCAGTTTTGACCGCGCCAACTTATGATTAGGTTCTTAAGAGTAACCGAAAACGGTTCACTTGTTTGCCAACTGGGGAGGCCACCGTTGTCCACGTTCAATGCATTTTGGTTGTCAAAAGATGAAGAGGGTTCACAGTCCCTGACATGGCGTGAATCAACTACCGATGAACTCATGGATGGCGATGTCACAATCGCAGTAAGCCATAGCACGATCAATTACAAAGATGGTCTCGCACTCACAGGATCATCGCCAGTGGTACGCAGATGGCCGATGATTCCTGGAATTGACTTCGCAGGCAGTGTCACAACAAGCAGTGACCCATCATTTACCGTCGGACAGCAGGTGATCCTTAATGGATGGGGCGTAGGCGAAACCCATCTCGGTGGCTATTCACAATTGGCCCGCGTACCCGGCGGGTGGCTAGTTGCGTTGCCGCAAGCATTCACGCCAGCACAGTCAATGGCAATTGGTACCGCTGGCTACACCGCAATGCTTTGTGTGATGGCCATCGAAGATCGAGGCGTCAAACCAGGCGATGGTGCAATTCTGGTCACTGGTGCTTCTGGTGGCGTGGGCAGTGTCGCAGTGTCGCTCTTGTCGAGCCTTGGCTACGAGGTCATCGCGTCAACGGGCCGCATCGAAGAGACTGATTACCTCACTCATCTCGGTGCATCCAGTGTGATCAACCGTGCGGAGTTGAGCGAGCCCGGTCGCGCTCTCGGCAAAGAACGCTGGATCGGCGCAGTCGACAGTGTTGGTAGCCACACTTTGGCGAACGTTCTCGCGGGAACTCGGTACGGTGGCACAGTTGCTGCATGCGGTCTCGCTCAGGGCATGGACCTGCCTGGCTCGGTTGCTCCATTCATTCTTCGTGGTGTGACGCTCGTAGGCGTTGACAGCGTTATGGCGCCGTCTGGATTGCGCAATTCAGCTTGGGCACGACTCGCCAAAGACCTTGATGTGAAAAAGCTTGACTCTGTCACCGATACGCAAAGCGTGTCGCAAGCTCCGAAACTCGCCACGGAAATCCTCGCCGGGAAAGTCCGCGGCAGAGTCGTTCTGAACATCGACTCCTGACTCCACAGCCACCAAGGCTGGCTAGTTAACCAGTGGCCTCACGTGAGCGGTCTGCGGTTTGGCGGACCGACATCATTGCAAAAAGAAATCCACCGGTTGCAACGATAAAAAAGATCACGCAACCAAAAGCGAAAAGTGCACCTTGACTCATTTCAATTTCCGCGCTTCTGCGAGGCAATTAGGAATCCGCCAAGCGCAAGGATCGAAGGCACCCACGTACCAACAAAGATTCCGTTGAGCTTGTCGTCCATCGTGCTGTCGTTCGCAAAGAACAACCAGACGCTGAGCACCAGGCTTGCCATTGCCGCAAGCAGGATAGTGATTCGAAGAATGTCTGTTGGTTTCATAGTGTCTGCCTATCACGACGACACGCATTATGCGTGGATACTCGTTTAACCTTTGGCAAATCAGTTCAAATAATGGCTGCCTGATGGTCGCTCTTTGAGCGATGCCACGAGTAGGCCTTCCAAAGAATCACTGTGTTTGCGGGAATCAGAATGATCTGCGGCAACCAGTAATAGAACTCGGCGATAAACAATCCGTAGAGAAACCACGAGACACACGAGGACACCAGAATCGTGAGGCTTGGCACCGAAAGTCCGTGAAGGTCGTGGGTTCTAAGAACGTGCAGGAACTGAGGAGCCATTCCACCGATGCTCAACACCGTGGCAGAGAGTCCCAGAAGCTCGATGGAGATCGCATTTGCCGCTACCGCAATCAAGACTGAAGCTGCGAAGAATCCAAAGAAAAAAAGCCAAGTCATTTTCTCATGGCGGATCAGGACGTAACAGATCAAACACTGCGCCGAAGTGAAAGCTACGTTCGCCCAATACCCAGCGGGGATTTCCTGCCAGAACGAATAGAAAAACCAGAGATTGCTGCTCAATATCGCGTACGCGTTACCCAGCGGCGCAATGCCTTGAGTGGTGTCATGACGGAGAGTTCGATACACCTGGGGCCAAATGAAAATGATGCTTGAAGCCGTGCACCACCAGCCAAAGGCATCCTTCCAGTCCATCGCGTTCCACCCTATGCGAGCACGTTCATGCCCATTAGTTATCTCGCTATATTTCGCGACGAAACACGATGCCGGGCACTTTCAGTTCACCGTCAGGTAATGGTTCTGAGGTGTCCCCTACGGCTTCAAAACCTGATTTGATCATCACGCGCTGTGAGGCGATGTTGGTACTTGCAACTTTTGCGGTAACTGCGCTCGCTGCCTCTAGATCACTCAGATAATCAACAACGTGTCCCACCGCACCGGTGTAAACTCCTTCGCCTCGCGCCCACGGTGCAACCCAGTAACCAATCTCGGCGACACCGTCGGTAATCACATGAACGCTGATGAGGCCCAAACCACGAGCATTGACAGCGACATCTCTGATTGTCCAGCGAATTCTCTCGGTGACACCTTCCCCATTGCAGAAGCTTTCAGCATGCTCAATTAAGTAAGGACGCGGCACCGTGGTCCAGCGTTGGATCTGTGGGTCTTGGCACGCGTCAAAGATCCATGGTACGTCTGATAATTCAACTGCACCTAGAACAACTCCGGCCATCAAGCCAGCCTAAACAGCCTTAAGCGTTTTGAACGGCTGGTTTTAAGCATTAGTGAACTGCATGACCCCGTCGTCGACTTCGCCATAGCGGAACATCTCGCGGTCTCGCTTGTAATTCTGCGGATTGATCCACGGCTCGCGGTCACCTTGGCGTGGCATGAGATGCATTACGCGCTGCATATAGCCAGCGGAGAACTGATCTATCCAAGGCCGTTCAGGCATCTGAGAGTCTTCCACTCTCAGTTTTGGTGTGCAGATCTTTGCGTTCTTCTTTCGCATCTCATTGAGAAGGCGGCACACATAAGTGCTCGTAAGGTCGGCACGCAGAGTCCAAGAGGCGTTGATATAACCGAACGTGGAGCTCATGTTCGGCACATCTGAATACGCGAAGCCCTTATAGGTCCAGGTCTTTGAAAAGTCCACTTCTTTACCGTCGACCGTGAACGTCAAATTGCCAGGAGCAACGAGTAGTTGCAAACCTGTGGCCATCACGATGATGTCCGCATCAAGATGGTCCCCGGAGTCAAGCAAGATTCCAGTCGAGTCAAAAGCCTTAATCGTGTCGGTGACTACATCAATCCGACCTTGGCGAATTCCTTTAAACAAATCTCCATTCGTAACCAAACAGAGTCGTTGGTCCCATGGGTTGTATGGAGGGGTGAAATGCTTTTCAACGTCATAATCGGGCCCAAGCTCGGCTCGCACAGCATCAAGGATCTTCTTCTTGACCACATGTGGAGCAGTTCGGGTTTTCCCATAGACAAACTGCTGCATCACAGTATTTTTCTTGCGCGTGACCGCATAAGCAGCACGTGGAGGTAACACCTTGCGCATGAAGTTGGCGAACTTGTCAGTGTCGGGCCGCGCCACTACGTAAGTTGGCGTGCGCTGCAGCATGGTCACGTGCGAAGCAGTCGTGGACATCGCTGGCACCAAAGTGATTGCAGTGGCACCCGAGCCGATCACCACCACTTTTTTCCCGACGTAGTCAAGGTCCTCTGGCCACTTCTGGGGGTGAATGATCGTTCCTTTAAATGCGTCCACACCTTCAAAGTCAGGCACATAACCGGCCTCATATGAGTAGTAGCCGGCACACATATATAGGTAGTTGCAGGAAATCTTCTCGCGCTCTCCGCCGCTGCGGACTACATCAAGCTCCCATGCGGCACGTTCGGTACTCCAACTCGCGCCAACAACTCTGTGACCCAAGCGAATGTGTTTACGAATTCCATATTCATCGCAAGTCTCATTCAGATAGTTAAGGATTGCTGGCCCATCGGCAATCGACTTCTCAGCGCGCCATGGCTTGAACTCAAACCCAAGCGTGTGCATGTCGCTATCGGAACGGATACCTGGATAACGGAAAAGATCCCAGGTGCCACCGATACTCTCGCGCCCTTCAAGGATCACAAATGTGCGATCTGGGCATTTATCTTGCAGGTGGTACGCAGCTCCGATACCGGAGAGCCCCCCGCCTACAACGACTACATCAAAATGTTCCATCACGCCTCCGATCGCATACTACGACCGGATCCGATCAGGCCATCTTCTCCTGGAGTCTGCGGTCGAGCGCTGCCAAGTAGTCCTCGGTTGTAAGCCACTTCTGGTCCTTTGAAATCAAGATGGCAAGGTCCTTGGTCATTTCGCCTTGCTCGACAGACTCCACACAAACCTGCTCGAGTTTCTCGGCGAAATCAATGAGCGCAGTATTGCCATCGAGCTTGCCGCGATGGATGAGGCCACGGGTCCAAGCGAAAATCGACGCGATTGGGTTGGTCGAGGTCTTGTTTCCCTTTTGGTGTTCACGGTAGTGACGCGTGACTGTACCGTGTGCAGCTTCAGCCTCCACAGTTTTTCCGTCTGGGGTCAGGAGCACCGAAGTCATGAGTCCAAGTGACCCGAAGCCTTGCGCAACTGTGTCTGACTGCACGTCGCCGTCGTAGTTCTTGCATGCCCAGACATAGCCGCCTTCCCACTTCATTGCGGAAGCAACCATGTCATCAATAAGACGGTGTTCGTAGGTGAGACCAGCGGATTCAAATTCTTTCTTGAATTCGCTTTCGTAGATTTCTTCGAATAAATCTTTGAAGCGACCGTCGTAAGCCTTCAGGATCGTGTTCTTTGTCGAGAGATATACGGGATAGTTGCGCTGCAGGCCGTAACGCAATGATGCGCGCGCAAAGTCGCGAATGCTGTCATCGAAGTTGTACATGCCCATTGCCACGCCTGAGCCAGTGAACTTTGCAACTTCCATCTGAATTGGCTCACCGCCGTTGTCTGGAGTCCAGGAGATTGTCACAGTTCCAGGGCCGGGAACCTTGAAGTCTGTTGCTTTGTATTGATCGCCGTGTGCGTGACGACCAATCACAATTGGCTTGGTCCAGCCGGGCACGAGGCGCGGAATGTTGCTGCAGATAATTGGCTCACGGAACACCACGCCACCGAGGATGTTGCGGATAGTGCCATTTGGCGACTTCCACATTTTCTTCAGCTTGAATTCTTCAACACGTGCTTCATCGGGCGTGATGGTTGCGCACTTGATGCCGACGCCGTGTTTCAAGATTGCATTGGCAGCGTCCACAGTGACCTGATCGTTGGTCTCATCTCGGTATTCCATGCCGAGGTCGTAGTAGTCAATCGGAATGTCAAGATACGGAAGGATGAGGCGGTCTTTGATGAACTGCCAGATGATTCGTGTCATCTCGTCACCGTCGAGGTCTACGACGGGATTGGCGACCTTGATCTTGGCCATGTGAACTCCTTCGCGGGCAGCCCGTTTGCTGCAACTTGTATTGGACTTGTAAACCTTAGCGCAGCCCCAACAGGACCAAGGCTTAAGCGGTCATGAGCCGTAGATTCAAAGCATGGAATTCGGCTGGACTCCCGAACAGCAACAACTGCGCGAAAAAGCCAGGGATGTGGCCTCGAGTGCCGTAAAGAAATATGGCCGCTCGAATGACGCATGGATGAACGGCTATTCGCGTGAGTTTTCAATGGAACTCGGTCGTCTTGGCTGGATTGGTCTCACTTGGCCCAAAGAATTTGGTGGCGGTGGCAGGCCAGCGATTGATCGATTGATAATCGCTGAAGAAATGATCAAAGCCGGAGCACCGATTGCCGCATCGTGGTTCGCGGATCGGCAAATGGGTCCAACGCTTATTCGATTCGGCACAAAGGAACAGCAAGAGCGATTCCTTCCCGAGATTCTCGAAGGCAAGGTGACTTGGTGCATCGGCATGAGCGAACCCAACTCAGGTAGCGATCTTGCTTCGGTGCAAACTTTTGCCCAACGCGACGGTGATGAATGGATCATCAACGGCCAAAAAATTTGGACCTCATTCGGCGCTGATGCGGACTACTGCTATTTGATCTGCCGAACCAGCCGCGAAGGGCGTCCGCACGAAGGCATCAGCGAAATTGTTGTGCCAATGAATACCCCAGGTATTGAAATTCGCAGGATCAAAGATCTGACCCAAAACCGTCACTTCTGCGAGGTCTTCTACAGCGATGTTCGTGTTCCGATCACCAACATGGTCGGCACCGAAGGTGGAGCTTTCAAGCAAACCATGGTGCAACTTGAACACGAACGCGGCGGCATCGATCGTCTCGTTTCCAATTACTACCAATACGAGTATGCAAAGGCTCGCGCGGACATGAACGATTCACTTGTGCGCCAAGAGATAGCCAAGTTGGAGTCCGGCTTCGCAATCGGCAGGATTCTCGTGGCTCGTGAAGTTCTTCAGCAAGCCCCAGCGGGATTTGCCGCCGCCACCAAATGCTTCTGCACCGAACACGAGCAACGAGTAGCCGAATTCGCATGGCGGATCCTCGGCCCAGAGGCCACCCTGCTGGATGACGTAACCAATGGACTCGCCTATGCTCCCGCCTACACAATCATGGGCGGCACCTCGAATGTGATGAGGAATATTCTCGGAGAGAGAGTTCTTGGCCTCGCTCGCTGAGTTCAAAATTGGGGGAAAACATGGATGATCTGCTTGCGATTTCATCGGAGATAATCGACGAACAAAAAGTCGATGTATTGATCAACCGTGTGAATCAGCAGTTGAGTGAAGTCAGTGATGGCCTCGCAATGGTTGAATCCTTCAGTCATTGCGTTGCCTGGGATCACGGCGATGGCATTGCATGCTTTGACGCCAGCGGCGTGCACACAGGTGCCGCGGTTGTTAGCGAGATTGCAAAATGGCGCAAAAAACCGATCTCTCACCTTTTTTATACGCACGGTCACGCAGATCATGTAGGCGGTAGTGCCGCGTTTGCAGCCCATGCCCAATCTCGAAGCGATCACAAGCCCCTGGTGATCGGACACGAAAATGTCCCAGACCGTATTCAGAGGTATCGCGACACAAATAACTGGAACCTTCTGATCAATGCTCGACAGTTTGGTGGCATCAATTCAGACATGAACTTGTCGATCGGCGAAGCGAGTGCAGGAATTGAGGTTAAGGACATCGGCAAGCAGGCGCGCCGGTTCCTTCCCGAGAACACTCTTCTCCCCGACCAAACCTTCGCCGAGCAGCACAGTATGAATCTCGGTGGAGTCGACATCGAGTTACACCACTCAAAAGGTGAGACCGATGATCACTTGTGGTGTTTCGTGCCTGAAAAGAAGTGGATCATGACTGGCGACTTCATTATCTGGAATTTCCCGAATGCAGGAAACCCCCAGAAGGTACAGCGCTACCCCGTCGATTGGGCTCGAGCTCTACGAAAGATGATCGCCCAAGAACCCGAATTGCTACTACCTGCTCACGGTTTGCCAATCACTGGCAAAGCGCGCATCGCACGCGTGCTTCACGAGATTGCCACCGCACTTGAAGACCTCACAACTGATGTGATCCGAATGATGAATGAAGGTCACACGCTCAACGACATCATTCACACAGTGAAAGTGCCACAAGAAACGATCGCCAAGCCGTATTTGCGGCCTTTATACGACGAGCCAGAGTTCGTCGTCCACAATGTCTGGCGTCAATTCGGTGGCTGGTGGGATGGCGAAGCTTCAAGCCTGAAACCATCACGCAATACTGAACTTGCATCTGCAATTTCTGAGCTAGCAGGCGGCCCGATGGTTCTTGCCAATCGCGCACTGGAGGCAATGAACAATGGCGATGAACGACTCGCGTGCCACCTTGCTGACCTCGCGGGCTGGGCAGCTAATGACGACCCCGATGTGCATGCGATTCGGGCCGATATTTATAACCGCCGGCGCAAACTTGAGTTGAGCCTTATGGCTAAGGGCATCTACAAGGCCGCGGCTCGTGACTCAGAGGCAGTGTTCAAGCCCGCGCAAGACTGACCAACACGAGCGCCACTCCCGCGCCGACCATGCCAACAAGATGTGAGCGTGACACGCGCTCCTCATCAAGACTGGTTGCTAGCAACACAGTACTAACGGGATAAAGAGCAGTCACTACCGCAACGATGATGAGCATGCCGTGCCGTGTGGCGAGTAAGTAGAGACCATTCGACAAAGTGTCGAGAACACCAGATGCGATCGTTATAGCGAGTGCCGATCGCGGCACAGCCAAAGACTTCCTGGCAACAAGTGCAACGATCAGCACGGTGGGGATAGAAGACAAACGCATCCCAAGTAGCGGCCACATTCCTGCATCGTCTGAAGTGTGGCTCAAGAGCACGAAGATCAAACCAAAACACGATCCAGATGCCACCGCCATCAAGATCATTCGCCAAGAGGCATCAACATGACGCGCGCTTGTCGAGGAACTAACAAGTGCCACGGAAGCAACCGCAATGGCGATCCCGATCGTCGCCAGCGCACCGGGGCGTTCGCCTTGAGCAAAACCGAATACAACGGGAACAACCGCCCCCACCACCGCTGAAATCGGTGCTGTTACCGTCATTGCGCCACTGGCCATCGCTCTGTAGAACGCAAGTAGACCTGCCCCGCCCGCCAAACCTGCGAGCAAACCCCAACCCCAGTCTGAAGCCGCTGGGGTGGCTTCCCAATCGGCAAGTAGCAAGATCGCAATCAGCACTACTGACGCCAGTTGCCCGCGAACCGTAACGGCAGCTGAAGTTGCGTGGCGCGTAGCTCGACCACCGCAGTAGTCGGCTACGCCATAGAACAGCGCAGAAAAAGAAGCTAGAAGAATCGCCATGGGGTTGCAGAAGTTTTACAGACGCTTAGTCCGCTTCGGGTGACTCCTCTGGGGTTTCTCCCTGCAGATTCTCCAACGCTTCTATGAGGCCTGGATAATCACTATCCACCGCCATGATGCGCTCAAGATCATTACGAGCCATTCCACGCTTACCTTCGGCTAAGTAACACGCGGATCTTTCGATCCAAGCCCGATTTCGTACCTCAACATTTCGTGAACGGATTCGGAGTGCCTCTTTGAATGCCTCTCGGGCAGCAACGAACATGTCTTTCTCCCGCAAAGAGATACCTCTAAAGACACAAAGCAGAGCGGTGGCATCGTCTTCGTTCGTGATGCCATCGGTCATGTCAATCACTTCATCAAAGCACTCTTTGAGAATGAACAATTCCGCAAGTGACACCGCAGCGATGGAATTGATCTGCTCGCCGTCTATGAGATCGATTGCTAAGTCAAGCTCGCCGGCCTGTTGGTAGATCTCCACTAGTGCCAAGGCAATCGCTTCACGGGTAAGCCCTGCTTGGGTCTGCACCCCAGCAGCAACAGTTACGGTCATCTCCACACCAAAGTTCATGTACTTTCGCGCAACTGGCTCACTGTTGGGCTCGCGACCCGTGGACCACGCGAGCTCCAGCCATTTGCGCGCTTCGGCGAAGTCATCTGTATCGCCCGACTGCAGACACATCATCCCTGCCAGTGCACCCATTGATGCTCTAACTTCAGAATGTTTGGTCGCCATCTGACCAATGGAAGTCACGGTCATTTCTTCCAACGCCTTGCAGAATTCTTTCTCAAGTTTCGGTGCGAACCAGCCGGGTTTGCGTGGCTGCGAAGGTGGCGGTGGCGGCACCGACCGCGAAGATGAGCGGCGCTTTGTGCTGCTCCCATAACTCTTGGTCTCACGCCACGACATTCCGGTTCCCGGAATACCTACGGATCGTGTCCGACCACGTGGACCGTAACCCACTCGCAAGCCGGGTACACCAAAAGAGGCACCGATTCCGGTCTTGGAGAAATTCAACCTGACACCAGGCATCAACTTGATTGAGCGCTGAAAACGAAACGCCATTTTGTTTACCGCGTAGCTATCGCAGCTTCAGCACTAATCGTGGCGAAGCTCTCTCCAAATGGACGGAAATCAAACTCAGCACAACCAGGCACAAATGGCATCAGCATCGCGCGCCCTAGATACGCGGCGTTGCTGCACTCAGATGCCACCAACTGGATTCCACGTGGCACTTGTGATGATGCGGCGAATCGCTTCTGATATCTCGCATACTCATCCAACAACACAGCACCGATGTCACTGTGATGCAACCCTGCTACATGGGCTTCGAGACGAAAACGGAGGTACTCGCGACGACTTGGACTCAGATGATTTGTGATTGTTTGACCAATTACCAAAATCAAATCATCCATGTCTCCAGAATCATGGCGCGCGATAAGGCTATGGCTGAGCGCATGACGAATCGTCTCTGCCAACAGTTCCGATTTGTTTTCTAGATGTTGGTAAATAGTCGAAGGATTATGCCCCCACTTGCGGGCGATCCGCGACACAGTTGCGTGTTCAAAACCGGAACGCGCAATTACCGAACGCGTTGCAACAAGCAAACTACGAATCAGTGGATCAATTTCTGTTTCATCATTCTCAATTGTTGGCACAGTTGCGTGCTGACGTGGGCCAAAATCCCGAACACTTGCGACGCGTCCTAAGCGCACCACTGTCTCTGCTAGTGCCCGAGCAAATTTACGTCCGTTTGAAAACGGAAAATAGATAATGGAGCCAAGCAGGATTGACAGCGTGGCAAATCGCATTCCACTTAGTGGTGTCGGAGCTTTTGCAACGCCAGCAACAAATGGATAAATCAATTCCTCGAGTTCATCCACACGATTGGCGATAGCGAGTGCCTCTAGAGCCAATACCAATTCCGTGGATGGCTCAAGCATCCAATTGGCAAGATCATCAACCAATGTTTTGTCGTCCGGGTTCAGTACTGCGGCCTCATACAACGCCAGAAACGCTTCGAGCGCGGGGCGAAATCGGAGTTCCCACAAAGCAACCAGCATCTCAGAACTGTTCTCATAACGTGAATAGATTGCCCCAGTTGTGAGCCCTGCGGCACGAGCAATGGACGTGAAGGTCACATGGTCTAAGCCCGTGAGCATGAGTTCTGACTCTGCAGTATCAAGAATCAGTTCACTTGTCCGAATCGATTTAGGTGTGGCTCCACCCAAGTAGTTCATGCAAATCCCTCTGCGTGGTGGGCACGACGGGACTCGAACCCGGGACCTCTACCGTGTCATGGTAGCGCTCTAACCAACTGAGCTACGCGCCCTAAAGGCAATGCCTATTAGGCGGAACTTAGGCTAGCAGCGGGCAAGTGTCGCAGGCATTTCGGAGTTTTCAAGAGCCCGCAACCAGGCGCACAGCGATTTCGTTGGCCACTAGGCGCCCGCGGGGGTTGAGGCGAATCCTGCCATTTTCACGAATCAAGAATTCCTCAAGCATCTCAAGATCGATAGCAAGAAGATGGTTTTCGCTGATTCCATCGCGCATTCGCAATGCCAACTGGAGCGCTTCAAGGGTTCTCGCCTCCTGGCCAAGCTCCTCAAAAGATGCTTCGCGCGACTCGCCACTTGCAACCAGATCGATATAACGATCTGGTGTACGCACATTCCACGAGCGGCGACCACTGACATGCGAATGCGCCGCACATCCAAAACCGAGATAGTTGCCTTGGCGCCAATAAAGAAGATTGTGCCGACACTCTGAACCCTGCCGTGACCAGTTACTAATTTCATAGTTCGCATAGCCCGCATCTTCAAGAAGAGAATTGATCAACAGGTACTTGTCGGCTTCGTCATCATCATCAGGAAAGCGCGAAGGATCGCGAGACAGCGGAGTTCCAGGCTCCACAGTTAGGCCATATGCAGAGACATGCGTTGGCTGGAGAGCGACCACTTCACTAATAGTGGAGCGCACATCATCAATTGACTCCCCTACCGAGCCGTAGATGAGATCCAGGTTGATTTCTTCAATACCGGCAGCCTTAGCTGCTCCAACTGCAGTGCGAACGTTTTCGGGATTGTGTTCGCGGCCCAAAATCTTGAGCACATTGGTGCGCATCGATTGCACACCAAGACTGATTCGCGTGGCCCCACCCTTCTTATAGGCATGCATAAGTGCTTCGGACACGTTGTCTGGATTGCATTCAATTGTGATTTCAGGTTTTAGCGATAGTGGAAGTGCATTGATCACAGACATCAACTGATCAGGGTCTACTAGTGAAGGGGTTCCTCCACCGACAAACACTGTGTCAACGGTTTGCAGTCCGTTGGCAACTGCTTGCTCAACATCACGCAACAACGCCGCCATGTACTCAGCTTGAAGATGTCCACGGTCATCCCAGGTTGCGAAGGCGCAATAGTCACAGCGCCGAGAACAAAACGGGATGTGAAGATAAACCCCGAACTGATCCGGTGGCGGCAAGGTGCTTTTCACTGCGCTGCGGGCGGAACGAACAGCAGATCGAGTTCACCCAATCGCTCACCAACTTGATCAACTTCGCAATCAAGCATCACTGCAATGGCTCGCCAATCATCGGAACGCACGGTGATGACTTTGCCATTGAAGTCCTGACGCTTCACCTGCAGCATTCGGAGATAACGCTCCAGCATCTTGAATTCAGCACCTTCAAAAGTGGAAAGTTTGGCCACATCAATTCGTAACTTCACAGGTGCAGAGCTGCTTCTGGAATCTCTCACGCGCTCAGTTGATGTTGGGAGCAACTGATCTACTGGCACACCGAGAAGTCTGGCTAGCCCCTCAAGGCGGGGTACTGATATCGCGCGCTCGCCGCGTTCATAAGCACCAACCACTGAGGCTTTGAACTCGTTATTGGACTGTGCTTCAAGTTCGCCAAGAGACCAGCGCCTCTGTTTACGAATCGCCCTAATGCGCTCACCCACCATTTTGGTGAACGCGGTTGGAGCATCGAGATCTTCTTCACTCATTGGATCACCCGCTTTGCATTTGCCATTACGAGTGCTGATGCAACAATCGCTGCGGTTTCTGCACGCAGAATTGTCTGCCCAAGATCCACAGAGTCATTGAATAACCCCAACTCTTCTTCAGTGAAACCACCCTCAGGCCCTATCAAAACAGAAAGCCCTGAGAAAATGCCGGTTGCGCCAGGCTCAGCCACGGAAAAACCATCTCCAGCCAATTCCTTAATCGGCTTCGGCCCAGTCACGTGAGGCAAAAACACTCGACGCGATTGCATTGAAGCCTCCCGAGCGATGCGCCCAAGGCGCTGCATCTCTGACTTCTGTTTGCGTTCGTCCCACCGGACAACTGAGCGCGCAGTGGGTTCAACGATAACGATCTCACTAATCCCAATCTCTGTGGCTTTTTGTACGACAAGTTCCGTGCGATCACCTTTGAGGGGCACGACCGCAATGCGGCTGTGTGCAGGATGAGGCGCGAGGAATATCTCGCCATCGCGCAAGATTCCTGACTTTGTGAAGTAGGCACTGCACCATTGACCGTTGCCATCACTCAGAGTTATGCGCTCACCATCACGCACACGAAGCACTTTGCGCAGATGATGGAGATCAAGTTCTTCGAGAATCGGATTCTGAAGATCGGTCACGAAACAGTGAGCTGCACTGGTTCGGAGTTCGTCAATCACGCCGTGGCCGTTTCAGTCGATCGATCAGGCTCTTAGAACCATCGCTAGTGTCGTCACCATTCAATTCCGCCAGACGCGTGATCAACTCGAGTTCTTCCGCGCTGGGCTTGGTTGGCACTTCAACGGTGACAATCACACGCAGGTCGCCACGCCCACCCGCTCTACCGCGTTGATTGAGCCTCGGAATACCGAGCCCTGGAAGCACCAATTCTGTGTGGGGCTGAGTACCTTTGGGCACGGTCAGTTTCTTTTCGCCGTCGAAAGTATCAATGTTCATGGTGAGCCCAAGAACAGCCTGAGCAAAGCTGATCGGAAGCACTGTTACTAGGTCAAAGCCGTCGCGGGAGAAAATTTCATCACGTGCAACACGCGCATGCACGTACAAGTCTCCGGTGCCACCACCGCGCGGACCCACAGCCCCACACCCGCTAAGGCGCAGGGTTTGCCCGGTGTCCACCCCTGCTGGAATGTCCACTTGATAGGTCACGTTGGTGATCTTGCGGCCATCGCCACCACACGACTTACACGGTGTAACTACAACTTCGCCGATGCCACCACAGCGTTGACACGGTGAAGTGGTGATCATCTGGCCAAGCATGCTGTTACGCACTCTGCGCTGCTGCCCCGTGCCTGCGCAATCGCTGCAACTCACCGGTTTGGTTCCTTCGCCAGCACCAGAGCCATTGCAGTCATCGCAACGCACCGCAGTGCGCACTTCGACTGGCACTGCGCCACCGGTGATCACATGCGCGAGTGAGATATCGGCATACGCCTCGATGTCCTGACCCCGCGGTGGCCCTGATTGGGCACCACCCGTGAAGGAAAACGCATCACCAAAGATTGAACCGAACAGGTCACCAAGACCGCCGGCACCAAAACCATCAGCCATGCCGGCACCACTGAGCCCATCTTCGCCATAACGGTCATAGCGAGCGCGCGAATCCGGATCCGATAACACTTCATATGCGCGCGCAACTTCTTTGAAACGCTCTTCAGCCTGTGGATCATCTGGATTTGAATCAGGATGAAACTCTCGAGCCTTAACTCGATAAGCCTTTTTGATGGCATCAGACGAGGCGTTGCGTTGCACGCCAAGAACTTGATAAAAATCGGTCGCCATCAGAAATCAGCTTTCCGACAGCCGTCGGCCGAGTTCATCACTTACAACACCCACGGTGGCCATTGCCTTCGGGTAGTTCATGCGAGTGGGCCCCAGAACTCCAACCGTGCCAATGTGCTCACCGTCAGCAACTACCGGAGCAACAATCACCGAACACGCCGCTAAGGGCTCAACACCGTGCTCGCCCCCGATGGCCACACTCAATCCGCGACCGAGAACATCACGCACAAGTGAAACAACTACATATTGCTGCTCAAGGGTGCCGAGAATCGCCCGCACAGTGTCAACCGCATCAAATGCTCGGGCCATCGCACTGGCGCCACCCATGTAGACCGGTTGATCTGTGGCGTGAGAGACGATTGCGTCCATCGCGCGCTTACAGATTGAATCAACGAGGTCCTCGCCCGTTGCCATCACGTTGATTTCACCAGACATCGATTTGCCCACGAGCGCATTTGAAAGATGCACAGTTGCTGCGCCTAGGTGGGTTTGCCCCACACCATCAGGTAGCTCAATCGTGGCACTTTCAACCGAACCATTTGAGAGCACCACAACAACAGTTGCGTTAGACGCACTCAATCCAACCACTTGAACCGAGCGCATTACCGCTACTTCAGCTTTGGGCCCAACTGCAACAGCGGCATATTTGGTGAGGTCCGCAAGAAGGTGAGTTGTGTTCTGAAGCAGTTCCTCAAGGCGGCCGTGTGTTGAATCAAAGAATGTGCCGACTTGTTGACGGGTCTGGGCATCAACACCACCCTGGGGAGCAATCTGGTCGACAAACAACCGGTATCCCTTGTCCGTGGGCACGCGCCCTGCAGAAGTGTGGGGCTGAGCAAGGTAACCATCTTGTTCAAGCGAAGCCATGTCGTTTCGAACCGTTGCAGGCGAAACCTTGATTCCTGAAACTTGGGCGATGTGCGATGAGCCAACAGGCTGAGCCGTGGCGATGTACTCCTGCACAACAGCCATCAGGATCGCGGTCTTTCGCTCGTCCAACATCGGCATTGAGTTTATTTGCCCGACACGATTTTGTATCTGCGAAGCGACTCATCTCGCTCCACGGAATGGTCCACTATTGGCGCTACATAACCCGAAGGGACACCTGCATCGGCTGTGGAAGGGGCATGAATTGCTTGGCAGTCTTCGAGTTCTGGCACCCACCTACGGATGTAGTCCCCTGGTGGGTCGAATTTTTCAGACTGCATCGTTGGGTTGAACACGCGGAAATAAGGAGCTGCATCTGTGCCCGTACCAGCAGTCCATTGCCAGCCGTGATTGTTCGATGCCAAGTCACCATCAACAAGGTGACGCATGAAGTAACGCGCACCCCATTGCCACGGTAAGTGCAGGTCCTTCACGAGGAAACTCGCCACGATCATGCGAACCCGATTGTGCATCCAGCCCGTGGCAAGCAACTGGCGCATACCAGCATCAACAATCGGATAGCCAGTTCGGCCCGCGCACCACGCTTTGAATCGCTCTTCGGCGATTGACCCCGTGTCATGCGGAAGAACGTTCATCTTTGCTTGCAAGTTTTCCCACGCTGTCTGTGGTTTGTTGAACAACACATCCGCATAGAACTCGCGCCAACAGATCTCGCTCACAAAACTCTTGTTGACGTCATGCGGGTGAGATTCTGCAAGCAGTTGGCGTGGATGCACCAAACCGAAACGAAGATATGGCGACATCATGCTCGTGCCATCAATACCAGGCGAGTTTCGATTATCGGGATAGCCAGCGAGTGCAGTTCCAGAGAAAACATCCCATCGCTCCCATGCAGCTTTCTCGCTTGCTATGGGAAGCGAATGAGGAGTCGTTTCGATATCGGGCAAGTTTTCAGATGCGACACCTGTTGCCCAGCATGCTTTTGGAGTCTCTATTGGATCTGCCCATCCAATATTCATCCAACGCTTGAAATATGGGGTGAAAACAGCAAGCGGTGTGCCGTCATCTTTGAGCACCACCCCGGGATCAACCGCATATGGTGATCCAATTCCTCGAAGCTTTACTCCGTGCTCTTTTAGGGCCGCAGCAACTTCTCCATCGCGTCGCCGACCGTATGGTGCGAAATCCTTCGCACAATAAACCTCTGTAGCTCCGGTTGTGCGCGCCAATTCGGACAACACCTCAGCTGGCGCACCGGTCCGTAACACCAAAGAACCACTGAGCGATTCATTCAGCGAACGCAATGCAGCAAATAGAAAATGTGTTCGGGGCGTAACGGGTCGGTCCATGAATTCAGGATCGAGAATGAACACTGGAATAACTTCACCGTGGGAGCATGCCGCAGCCAACGATGGGTTATCTGCCACGCGAAGGTCGCGGCGGAACCAGTGAATTGCCGTGCTCACTTCACCACGTCCGTTCTGAATGTCAACCATGCCATGCAAGCAAAGGTTATGACCCCGCCGTAGCCAAGCGACCACTCAACACTCACATGATCTGCCACCCAGCCAGTTATTGGGCCACCAATCGGTGTTGAACCCAGAAATGCCACGGCAACGAGTGCAAGCATCCGGCTGCGCATGTCAGGAGGAGCGTCGTATTGCGAGATCGAGTTGCTGGCCGCAACAAACGCTGCGCCACCAGCACCAAGTGGCAGTGCCGCAATGAATGCAAGAGGCAGATTCGGCGCCCACGCCATTGAGATGTTCCCTACTGCCAGCATGACCCCAGCGAGGGTGAACCACTTGTATGTGAGCGTGTGCTGCTTTGCACCGACCAATGCACCGAGCAGACTTCCGAAACTCACCGCGGCCAACAACCAACCGTAAGCGTCGGGGGAATCCCATCGTTGATCAGCGAGTTTGGGAAGCGAGACGTTGTAGTTGAAAGCAAATGTGGCAACCACGGAGAAAGTAACGAAAACCGGAAACAGTTCTGAGTGGCCACGCACATATCGAAATGCGTCGCGCACCGGAGTGCCACCAGGTGGTGCTGGAGGTGTGCGGTAGAGCTTGCGTTCGTCAATTGCCGCAATCGAGCCAATCAATGCGGCAAATGAAACACCATTGCCAAAGAACAGCCATCCAGGCCCGAGTGGTCCGATCAATAATGCCGCCAACGCCGGACCAAAGATGCGTGACCCGGTCATCACTGCCGTGTTCAGTGACATTGCATTTGAAATGTCATCTTTCTCCACGAGTTCAATCACAAGCCCGCGTCGGGCTGGGTTATCAATTGCACTGACCACACCGAGAAATAGCGACAGCAGGTAAACCGCAGGCGCATTTACATTTCCAATTAACACCATCCCAGCAAGAAGGAACGCCTGCAACGCCATGCCCGCTTGCATGATCATTGTTAATCGGCGCCGATTCACACGATCAGCAATTGCCCCCGCCCAAATGCCAAGGAGCAACATCGGTAGAAACTGAGCGGCAGCGTTGACACCGAGCGTGGTTGCATCGCCGGTCAATTCATACAAGAGAACTGAAGTGGCGGTCAGCTGCATCCACGAGCCGACATTGGAAATCATCAACCCAAAAAAGAAGAGCTGCGCATTGCGATGCTTGAGGGACCTGAAGGTGGCGCCGGAATCCGACACGGTCAATCGTCCAATTTGAGGGCAGAGATGAACACATCGCCTGGAATTTCCACGCGACCAATTGCTTTCATCTTCTTTTTGCCTTCCTTTTGCTTCTCCAGCAGTTTGCGCTTACGCGTGATGTCGCCGCCGTAGCACTTAGCGAGAACGTCTTTTCGCTTGGCCTTCACGGTCTCACGCGAAATAACTTTGCCACCAATAGCTGCCTGGATCGGCACGTCAAACATCTGCCGTGGGATTAGCTCTTTCAACTTCTCACACATCCGACGCCCGTAGTCAAAGGCCTTGTCACGATGCACGATCGTGCTGAATGCATCAGCTGGCTGACCGTTGAGCAACAAGTCAACCTTCACCAGATTGCTTTCGCGGTAGCCAGAGAGTTCGTAGTCCAATGATGCATAACCCTGTGATCGACTCTTCATTTGGTCAAAGAAATCAACCACAACTTCCGCAAGTGGAACTTGGTAGTGCATCTCAACGCGCTCAGGTGAGAGATATTCGAGCTTGCCGAGTTCACCACGACGCGATTGGCACAGATCCATGAGCGTGCCGGTGTATTCCTTTGGCGTGATGATGCTCACACGGAAATAAGGCTCTTCAATGTGCTGGATATTCTGCGTTGGTGGCAGGTCAGCAGGGTTATCAACAATTTCAATATCGCCATTGGTCTTGCGCACGCGATATTCAACTGAAGGAGCCGTTGCAATCAACGCGAGGTTGAATTCGCGCTCGAGGCGCTCTTTCACAATCTCCATGTGCAACAAACCAAGGAACCCACATCGGAATCCAAAACCAAGAGCACCTGAAGTTTCGGGTTCGTAGGTGATTGAAGCATCGTTGAGTTTCAACTTTTCGATGCTCTCGCGGAGCAGCTCAAAGTCGTCACCATCGATTGGATAAAGACCACAAAAAACCATCGGCTTTGGATCCTGGTATCCGGGCAGCGGTTCCGAGGCCTGACGGCTCAACATGGTTACGGTCTCACCACTTCGCGCCTCGCCAACATCTTTGATGCCAGCGATCAGATATCCCACTTCTCCGGGACCGAGTTCAGCCACGGGCGTTGGTGTGGGTCGACGCACACCAATTTCAACTGCATCCTGAGTTGCATTGGCGTTCATGAACTGCAGTTTTGATCCCGCAGTGAGGGTGCCATTCACAACACGGATGCTTGAAACAACGCCACGATATTGGTCGTACTGGGAGTCGAAGATGAGCGCCTGCAGCGGAGCGTCCGCATCGCCCTTCGGCGCAGGAATGCGATCAAGCACCGCATCTAGAAGTAGATCGACTCCCTCGCCGGTCTTGGCTGAAATTCGCAGAATGTCTTCAGCGGGAATTCCAAGCACCGTTTCAATTTCCATCGCGTAGCGATCTGGGTCTGCGGCAGGAAGATCAATCTTGTTGAGTGCTGCCACGATCTCAAGGTCATGCTCCAGCGCGAGATAACAGTTAGCAAGGGTTTGTGCTTCGATGCCTTGGGCAGCGTCGACCACGAGTACGACTCCCTCGCACGCCGCCAGTGATCGGCTCACCTCATAACCAAAGTCAACGTGACCCGGTGTGTCAATGAGGTGAAAGGTATGACCCTTCCACTCCACACGCACGTTTTGCGCCTTGATCGTGATCCCACGCTCGCGCTCGAGGTCCATGGAGTCGAGATACTGGGCCCGCATATCGCGCGCATCAACAGCCTTCGTGAGCTCCAAAATGCGGTCAGAGAGTGTCGACTTCCCATGGTCGATATGCGCAATGATCGAGAAGTTGCGGATTTTGGCCAGATCCATGAGTTCATTCAGCCTAGTTGCCACCCTTGTAAATAAGGTTCCTGAGCGCTTTTGCGTCTCATCTTCGTGGGTTGGGCTCGCAGAGTGCTTCTTGCTAGCCTTTCAAGGCTCCCAAATAAGGGAAAACGTTTTCATTCCATCCGGACCAACACCGAGAGGTTGCCAGCAGTGGCGAATATCAAGAGCCAGAAAAAGCGAGTTCTTACCAACGCAAAGCGCGAAGAGCGCAACAAAGCGGTAAAGAGCGAATTGAAGACCCGCACTAAGAAGGCTCTTAGCAGCGCGGGATCAGAGAATGCTGACGCAGATCTTCGTACTGCAGTGAAGCGCCTCGACATGGCAGCAGCCAAAGGTGTGATTCACAAGAATGAGGCCGCGCGCCGTAAGAGCCGCCTCATGAAGAAGCTCAACGCTTCGAAGTAACTCTTCGCCCTTGGCTCTTAGCCGCTGGTGGTGACAAGCGCGCGAGTCGCGCCACTAAAACTTCCAAGACGAGATTGTCGTCCCAATCTTTTCCTCCGCGCAGATCGATATCGGCTTGAGCCAGTAGTTCGATGGCGCGAAACACTCCCTCACTTCCAAGCCTGCGTTGCTGTGACCAGATTTTCTCAGCGCGAAAACCTTTCTTGCCGGTCAGGTACTCAACGTCATCCATGTTGGCTACTACTGCCCCATCGAGTTGCAGCATCGGCTCGTAGTGCCCGCGCAGGATGGCCATGATCTGCATCGCGGCATAAGCATTCCCTGCAAGCATGCGAGCAAGCATCGTGAGCGCTCTTCGAGAGTCACCATTGTCAATTGGATCGGTTAGATCCCAAGGCGCAACGGACCCAGCCGCACCCAGAAAAGGTGCGATGTCGTCGGCTGAAAGCTTCGCTTTGACCCCAAAGGTGGATTTCAAGGTGTCAATCACACTCATCAACCGACCTGGCTCGTTACCGATCCAGCTCATCACCGCAGCAATCGCACCTGGCTCGTACTTCAAACCCGCATGACTGAATTGCTCCTCGACCCACAACGATCGCTCCTTTTGCCGATCAGGAACTTTGGTGGCGATTTCCACACCACCCACTCCCTTGAACGCATCAGTGAATGCCTTAGCCAATCGACCACCTTGCGACACGAATATTGCCTCGACCGTGGAATCAATGTCGGGGAGTATTGCCGCGATGGAGCCGAGTTCTGCAGCAGTGGGTGCCTGGAGATTACGCACAAGCACAATTCGTAATGGAGTGAGGAACGCTGGAGTGGCGAGTGATGCAATCACCAGATTGACTGCGTGCTCTCGCTCATCGATGGTGTCCGCACCTAGATCTAGGTCTTCAAGCACCGATGCGGTGTCGTTGTCGCCGGCCAAGGAAGCAACGGTCTGAGTGATTTGGGCGCTGACAAGACTTGGGTCATCACCCGTGATCAGATGAACCGGCATGCTTCAACTCTCGCACATAGGTGTCGCCTCACAATGAAAACAACCGCGCAACAAGCGCTATCCATGCAACGGCAATCTCAACTGGATACATGACAATTGATGCAATTGATTCGGGACCCAACCCCGCAATAAGCCCGAGCGGGAACCCGACCAACATCACTAATCCCGCCACTGGCACGGTGAGTACGTTGGCAAAGAGACCAAGTGGTGCCAACTGCCCAAAGTACAAAAGGCTCACCGGGAGCGTGGCGATCTGGGCAGCAAGGGTTGCAGCAAGCAACTCGGCAATACGGTTACCAGGAATTCGGTCAGCGATGGGTTTTGCCAGAGTACATATACCCAGTGATGCCGACACCGACAACCACCAACCTGGTGACCATGCAAGCAATGGGTCAACCAACAACAACACTGAAACGCATGCAGCCAGTGCGCCCACTGTGCGAACGCGTTGACCCCGCATATATCCGTGCGCACTGATCATGGACATTCCAGCAGCACGCAAGACAGACGGCTCAGCACGAGTCAGGAGAACGAACCAACCAACGATGAGCAGAGTTGCAGCCATTCGACGCCGTGGTGCGAGTCGCACTAGCAACGGGGCAAACACCGAAAGAATAAACGCAACGTTTTGGCCTGAGACCGCGGTCAGATGTGACATGCCAGCTTTGCGAAAATCCGCAATCATTGCCTGCGACTGGTTGCGATCATCGCCGATAACCAAACCCGTGAACAAAGCGGCATTAGCCGGCGACATCGACCCCGCACCTTCAGTGATCGCGCGCCTCACATTGTTGGCACTACGAGCCAAGGGAGAGCCCGCATGTACGCGCTCATCAATGTTGGCTACTTCAATCCGGCCGACGACATGGCGTGCTGCGAGATAACTCGGGGCTCCGGGAGTGGTTCGACCACGAAGATAAACCGACTCCCCCGCCAACGCTCGAGATACACGCCCTGCATTCGATCCGTATAGGTAGGCAACAAATCGTTTGCCGCGAATTTCAAAAATAACTCGTGTTGATTGACCCGGCTCAGGATCGGTCACAAGTTTGGCAACGCCAGAAAAATCGAAGCCTGAAACATGTCTGAGTTCGTCCCATTCGGATTTGGCTCGCAATGCAAACAATGAGGACCAAATGGCGAAGCAGCAAACCGCAAAACGAACCACACGTACACGCATGTCGGTTTTCAGTGGGTCAACGCAAATAGAGTCGAGTCATGGCAACCGCAAAAGCAGACGAAAGTAGACCGATTCGTCGCAAGCCATTCGTGCCTGACGGCATCGCCTTCCATCGCCGCACTATTCGCCGCAAGGGAAATCTGGTGGCCATGATTCTGATGTTGGCCACAACCCTTTTTGGGCTGGTGTGGAGCAGCACGGTTGATGGCGCAACCGGAGGACTCGGGGGCTTCGCAATCCTCACTCTCGCAATGCCGTTCCTGCCGATCTTTGGTGCGCCAACTTCTGGCTCAACTGTGAAATACGTGTTGGCATTTGTGCTGAGCTTCGGTCTTTGGACTGGTCTTGGAATTTTCGCCACACGACGCACTCTTGGGCGACCAATTGCCACGTGGCGCGAATGGATGTTTGCGTTTGTTCCGCTGGCATTGGCAGTTATCGCTGGTGTTGGTGTGGGGCTTTTGATCACAGCGATATCAGTTCTCTGATTGCGTTCAATTTTGCATCACCAATTCCTTGCACCTTTAAGAGTTCCTCCACGGATTCGAACGGACCGTTTTCCTCTCGGTACCGAATGATTGCCTGAGCTGTGGTTGGGCCGATTCCGGGCAGCACTTCGAGTTCACGCGCGCTGGCGGTGTTTACATTCACTGTGGATGGCGCCGAATCTCCACCCACACTGCCACCAGGCAGGCTCCGCGGTGGCTCACCTATTACCGGCACATAAATCTGCGTGCCGTCACTTACTGTGGCAGCAAGATTTATTGCTGGCTGATCCGCATCAGAGGAAAAACCACCCGCAAGAAATACGGCCTCAAACACACGCGCACCGTCTGGCAGTGAATAAACACCGGGTCTTTGAACCGCTCCCAGCACATGCACCATCAGTGTTACCTCCTTTGGAGGTTGAGTGACCACGCTGGCAAATGGGATGTTCTGCTCAACGGGGGCACGCGGAGTGTGGAAAACCCACCACCCCGCAATCGCACAAGTGATCACACCGGCAATGGCCAGCGCAATGCGCTCCCAGCCCAAGTAGCTTCGCCATTTTTCAATCTGATCAAGCTGGTCGCGAAAACTCTTTTTCGGATTTGGACGCCAAGTGGCCTCTTTAGATTCTGGCGATGTGGTTTCTTCGCCCATGCACTCCTCCGCAGAGAAAGTGCGATTCGCGCTCAAGTCCACGGAAATCCGCAGGCTTATCTGGCTGCGGCGCTATCAGTAGAGAGCTGAGGTGAGGCGTTTACGCCATTGCGCAACGCGTGGGTCTGCCGCACCCATTGCTTCAAGAATGTCCAAAAACTCTTGACGCACACTTTCATCAAGTTTCACATTCGGCAAAAGGCGCTCGAGTTCGGCGTCGTAGTTATCCACTGGATTAGTTGCGAGCCGTGCCATTGCGGCGTAGTGGCGCACGGCGTCCGTCTCTGGAACCTTGGCGAGCCACTCAAGTGCTTCGTTTTGGCGTCCCGCAGTGATCAACAAATCAGCAAGTACAACTGTTGCTTCTTCGTGGCCAGGAATGATGGTTAAGGCGCGCTTCAAACTCTCTTCATCACCGACATCGATGAGATCACCAACCATCACTTCTTCGGCACTGGGTGCGAGTTCGCTCACGAATTGTGCAACAACGTGTTCGGGTTGAGCACCAACGAAACCATTAACTGGGCGTCCATCTTTGATGGCAACAACCATAGGAATCGATTGAGCCTGAAATGCCTGCGCGATTGCTGGGTTTTTGTCAACATCAACTTTGGCGAGGACCACGGCTCCATTGGTTGCGTCAATAACCTTTTCCAGGATCGGCCCAAGTGTGCGGCATGGACCGCACCATTCTGCCCAGAGGTCCACAACAACTGCTGTAGACATTGAGCGATCAATCACTTCGGTTTGAAAAGTGGCATCTGTGACGTCAACGTACATACATTTCACCCTACCGCCCACACCTTTAAGCGCCCAGTGTCAGGTAACTTTCAATACGTGTCCGTGCCGTACAACCTGACTACCGATCTCCCCACACTGAACAATCCAACGATGATCGTGATGCTCACAGGCTGGATTGATGCATCGGGGGCGGCCAATGCCGCGATGGAAACATTGAAGGGTTCGCACGACACAGTGCTCCTGGCTTCATTTGACCCCGATATGTTCATTGATTATCGGGCACGGCGACCAATCATGGAGATCCGCGACGGCATCAACAAGTCACTGAACTGGTCTGTGCCAGAGCTCTATTACGGCTCCGATCAAGCGGGCAATGATTTTGTTCTCCTCTGCGGCCCCGAACCGGACACCTCGTGGGTTGCATTCGCCACTCATGTTGTAGATCTCGCCAAACGCTTAAAGGTGCGGATGATGGTTGGTCTTGGTGCGTATCCATTCGCTACCCCGCACACGCGACCGTCCCGGCTCTCAAGCACTACACCAAATCTCGAACTTCGAGATGCGTACGGGTTCTTACACAACTCCGTGGATGTACCTGCAGGTGTGACCGCATGGCTGGAACACGCCTTTGCGGACTCTGGAATCCCTGCAATATCAATCTGGGCGCAAATTCCTCACTACCTCTCATCCGGCGCTTATCCAGCAGGCACTATTGCTTTATTGCAATCGCTCACTGCAGTAACTGGTGTAATCACGCCGTTGGAGAAACTTGAGTATGAGGCTGATCAACAACGCGAAAAATTAGATCGCTTGGTCACAGCCAACACCGAGCATGTTGAGATGCTGCGACAAATGGAAATCGCCTACGACGATGAATTACCAACTGGCGACGACATCGCTGCCGAACTCGAACAATTCCTTAGAGATAACGAGTAGAAGACACAAACAGGAAGAGGGGAACATGAAGGTTGATGGACACATAGGAACAAATCTTTCGCATGTAGCTGAGAATGCGCGTGCCCTAGAGGCAGGAGGATATTCAGGTGGCTTCACAGCTGAGACCAACCATGACCCCTTCCTACCTTTGGCATTGGCCGCTGAGCACACCAGCTCCCTTGAGCTCGGGACTTCGATTGCGGTCGCTTTCGCGCGCAATCCAATGCTTCTTGCAAATATTGGCTGGGATCTGCAGGCTTACTCACAAGGTCGGGTGATTGTTGGTTTAGGTAGCCAGATCAAGCCGCACATCACCAAGCGCTTTTCAATGGAGTGGAGCCACCCAGCAGCACGCATGCGCGAAATGATCCTGGCCATGCGCGCAATCTGGGATTGCTGGGAGAATGGAACCCAACTCAACTTCCGTGGCGATTTCTATACGCACACGCTTATGACACCATTTTTTGAACCCGAGCGCGGCGCACTCGCTGGTTTTGGCACACCAAAAGTGTTCCTCGCCGGCGTTGGGGCAAAGATGACCGAAGTTGCAGGTGAAGTTTGTGATGGCTTTTTCTGTCACGCCTTCAGCACCGAGCGGTACTTGCGTGAGGTAACCCTGCCTGCACTCAAAGCTGGACGCGAACGTGCTGGAAAAACTATGGATGGCTTTGAAGTTGTTGGCCCATCCTTTGTGGTCACTGGCACCAGCGAAGAAGAGATGGATGCCGCAATTCGTGGTACTAAACAACAGATTGCTTTCTATGGTTCAACGCCTGCGTATCGGCCCGTACTTGAGCTTCATGGTTGGGGCGATCTCCAAGATGAACTCAACTCATTGTCCAAAAAGGGTAAGTGGGTCGAGATGGGCGAGATCATCCCCGATGAGGTGATGCATGCCTTTGCAGTTGTTGGTGAGCCTGATGAGGTAGCACCAGAATTCGGGCGACGCTACGGCGATTGTGTGCAACGACTCAGCTTCTATGCACCGTACAAAGCAGATTCATCACGTTGGGCGCCGATTATCGCCGACCTCAAAAAGATCGGTTAAGCGGTCTAGTTCGCTGACAATGTACGAGCGACTTCACGCTCGTCAAAGGTTTCAATCAGGTCACCCTGCTTCAGATCCTGGAAGTCAGAAAGCCCGATGCCACATTCAAAGCCCTCACGGACTTCTTTGGCATCGTCCTTGAAGCGGCGCAATGAGTTGATCGCACCCTTCCAGATAATGACACCGTCGCGGAGGAAGCGTACCTTCGAGCCACGCGTGATGACTCCTGAGCGGACATAGCAACCAGCAATTGCGCCAATCTTTGGTACGCGGAAGATTTCACGCACCTCTGCTTCACCAGTAACCACTTCTTCGTATTCAGGAGCAAGAAGACCAAGCATCGCTCGCTCGATATCCTCAAGCAGCTTGTAGATGATTTCGTATGAACGAATCTCAACCTTTTCCGATTCGGCAAGATCGCGAGCCTTCTTATCGGGGCGCACGTTGAATCCAATCAGAGTTGAGTTGGTAGCCGCTGCAAGTGTGATGTCATTTTCAGTGATTCCACCCACGCCACGATGCACAAATGCGAGCTTCACTTCTTCGCGCTCAAGGCGACGAAGTGACTCCGACACTGCTTCCAGCGAACCGTGCACATCGGCCTTGATAACCAAGTTCAATGTGGCAACTTCACCAGCTTGAATCTGGGCGAAAATGTCTTCCAGTTTCACGCCACCTTGGACACGTGCATCACCACGTTGTGCACGGTTGCGGTAACGCGCACCTCGGGCCTCACCCACGGTACGAGCCGTGCGCTCATCAGGCGCGGCGCGGAATTCCTCACCGGCATTTGGCACGGTTGACAAACCAAGAACCTGCACAGGCGTTGAAGGCCCAGCCTCTTTGATTTGCTCGCCATGGTCGTTGATGAGTGCGCGCACGCGTCCCCATGCAGCTCCCGCCACGATTGGGTCTCCGACTTTGAGAGTTCCCTTGTCCACGAGAACCGTTGCCACGGGACCACGACCAGTATCGAGGTTGGCTTCAAGCACAACACCTTTTGCGCGGCCGGTTGGGTTAGCGGTCAAGCCTTCAAGTTCAGCAACAACATTCAACTGTTCCAACAGATCATCAACGCCGAGATTCTGCGCGGCAGCCATCTCGACAACGATGGTGTCACCACCCCACGCTTCGGGCACGAGTTCGTGCTCTGCTAGCTGAGTGAGAACGCGCTGTGGATCGGCGTTTTCCTTGTCAATTTTGTTGACTGCGACAATGATCGGAACATCGGCGGCACGGGCATGGTTGATTGCTTCAATGGTTTGGGGCATCACACCGTCATCGGCGGCCACTACGAGCACGACAATGTCGGTTACCTGTGCACCACGTGCACGCATCTTGGTGAAAGCTGCGTGGCCAGGAGTGTCAATGAACGTGATCTGACGGCCATCTTTTTCCACTTGGTAGGCACCGATGTGCTGAGTGATGCCACCGGCTTCACCTGCAACCACATTTGCGGAACGGATTTTGTCCAACAAAGTGGTCTTACCGTGGTCAACGTGACCCATCACAGTGATGACTGCGGGGCGAGTTTCTTGGAGCTCTTCGGTCTCATCGTCAGAGTCGTCAAATAGAGCCTGAAGCTCCATCTCTTCTTGCTGACCGGGCTCAACCAACAAAATGTCTGCGCCGAGTTCGAGTGCGAACACTTCCATCTGCTCGTCAGAAAGGGTCATCGTTGCGGTGACCATTTCACCGTTTTGCAACAGGTAGCGAACAACATCAGCCGCAGTGCGGTTCAGCTTTGGAGCAAACTCCTGCGCCGACACACCGCGCTCAATTATGACCGTGCCCTCAGGTATCGGTGCATCACTTGCTGTGTAACTGGTGGTCTGCTGGGGCTGCAGATCATCCATGTCCATCCGGCGCTTGGCACGCGACTTCTTGCGTGGAGCGCGACGCTGACCGCTTGGGCGATTACCAGGACCACCAGGTGTGCGACCACCGGGGCCTCCACCAGGGGGACCACCAGGACCGCCACCAGGACGCGGACCACCAAGGCCCGGGCGCGGACCGCCACCAGGGCGTGGACCGCCAGCACCACCAGGACGCGGACCACCAGGACCGGGACGCGAACCGCCAGGACCTGGACGTGATCCGGGAGGACCAGGACGCGAACCCGCAGGAGCCGTACGTGGACCCGGACGCGAGCCAGCACCTGGACGCGGTGGTGGGCTCGAACGAGGACCACCAGGCGGCGGCGGGATTACCCGACCCGTGGACGATGTGGGCCGCGGTGGCGGCGGAATTGGGCGCCCTCCAGGAGACAACGGGCGGCCAGGAACCGGTGGCGCTGGTGGGCGACCTTCGGGTGGGCGCGCATCGGGCGGGCGGGCGTCAGGTGGGCGGGCGTCAGGCGGACGCGGCGCAGGTGGACGTTCCACCGGTGGGCGTGCTGGAGCAGCCGGGGTGGGCCGCGACGAAGTGATGAAGCCAGACTTCTTCGCGGGCGCTGGTTCTTCAGTTACAGGCGCAACTACTGGCGCAGGGGTCGGCTCTGCGATTGGTGCTTCTGGCTCGGGCGTTACAACCGGAACAACTTCTTCAACGGCAACTTCAACAGCCGGCTCATCCGCGGTTTTCTTAGCGGCAGCTTTTTTAGCTGGTGCTGCTTTCTTAGCTGGTGCCTTTTTCGCAGGTGCTGCCTTTTTCTCAGCAGTCGCCTTCGCAGGTGCTGCTTTTTTGGCAGCTGCCTTCTTTGCAGGCTTTGGCTCTTCGGGCTGTTCATCGCGGACCAAGCCGTCACGTTCAGCGCGACGGCGCACACGGTCGGCTTGTGCATCGATGATTGACGACGAATGATTCTTGACGTCGATACCGAGCGTGAGGCACAAGTCCACCGCTTCTTTGTTAGTTAGTCCGAGCTCTTTCGCAAGCTCGTGTACCCGCATGTTCTTTGCCACTCTTGGCTTCAGCCTTTCAGTCGATCTCTAATTCCTCGGAGGCGATTACGCGTTAGTTCGCGTCCCCGCTGTACTCCTGCTGTGACACAACTGTGCCGTCAGCACCACGGAATTCGAGTTCACCGGTCTGGTCGTTGCTGACCCATTCACCTTCGGCGTATTCCACACTTTCGCCACCACCGCGCTCATTTGAGCGGAAGATGCCTTGTGCTTCTTCGGCGGCCTGAGTTTCGCTCTTGATGTCAATACGCATGCCAGTGAGGCGCGCAGCAAGACGGGCATTCTGCCCTTCTTTGCCGATCGCAAGTGACAACTGATAGTCGGGCACGATCACATCGGCTTGGGTACCGTCTTCACTGACGCGCACCTCGGTGACCTTTGCTGGCGACAATGCCTTCGCAACGAAATCTTGTGTGTCTTCCGAGAAGGGAACGATGTCGATCTTCTCGCCACGGAGCTCGTTCACAACCATGCGCACTCGCCCACCTCGGGCGCCTACGCATGCGCCAACAGGATCCACGTTGTGATCGTTTGACCATACGGCGATCTTGGTGCGATGACCAGGTTCACGCGCGCACGCCTTGATTTCCACAACACCATCGGCGATTTCAGGAACTTCGAGTTCAAACAAACGCTTGATGAGCCCTGGATGCGTGCGGCTCACAACGATTTGTGGGCCCTTGGCGGTCTTGCGCACTTCAACGATGTATGCCTTCACACGTGCATTCGGCTCGGGGCGCTCGTAAGGAACCTGCTCAGCCTGCGGAAGTAACGCCTCAACCTTGCCAAGATCCAGCAAGGTGTAACGGTTGTCGGTCTGCTGAATGATGCCGGTGACGATGTCACCTTCACGGTTTGCATACTCCTCAAACTTGCGATCGCGCTCAACTTCGCGGATCTTCTGACCCATCACCTGACGGAAGGTCTGAGCGGCGATTCGGCCGAGCTCTTCCTTGCGAGGCGTGTCGTCACGCTCGTTAACCCAGTTGCCATCATCGTCAAGGTCATAGGCGGTGAACCGCATGTCCAAATTTTCGGGGTTGATCTCAACGATCACTTCATCGGCGGCCCCTGGGCGCTTTTTGTAGGCGGTGGCGAGTGCCTCCACCAGCACTTGGAGCAGTGCGTCGACGGAGATGCCGCGATCAACGGCAAGCATGCGTACTGCTTCGGCCATATCAAGATTGCTCATGATTTGGTCTCCTCTGTTTGTGTAATTGACTTATGTGAATTGGATTCCTGTGCAGACTTTGACTTTGCAGGCTTGCCTTTCGGCGCCTTCCCAGGCTTTGGCGCTGGCCCCCAAACAAAAACTGTTTTGGCGCGCTCGACTTGGTCGATTGGAAAAGTGAACTCACCGGTTTCCAAAGACACAGTGGCGGTAGAAGAGTCACTACGAACAAGGAGTCCCTGCACTCGACGGTGGCCATCAATGGCAGAGGTCAGACGTACTGCGATTTCCTTGCCCTGCTCACGGGCAAAATGTGCAGCCTTGCGCAACGGCCGTTCGAGGCCCGGGCTCGTGATCTCAAGGGTGTAGCGACCAGGCACCGGATCGGCATGGTCGAGCTCGCGACCGATGAGGCGCGTGGCAACGGCAATGGTGTCAAGACTGACGCCAGACTCCTGCCCGGCAGGTGTGTCGACCGTGATTCGAAGGGTGCCCCCAGCGAACTCAAGGTCGTAAAGCTCAATTCCCAGATCGGAGATGATTGGCGCCACGAGCGATGCCACTTTGTCGAGTACGGGTGATCCGTACTGGGTCGTGGTTTCGGTCATGTCTCACCTCCTGGCTATATGTGCGCCGAGAAACAAAAGAGCGTGGGTCTTGCGGCCCACGCCCCTGGTTCACGAACTGGTCTTCGAACGTCAAAGGACCCTGAAAGTATAGCCACCCGCACTAATCTTCGCCCGAGCCCTGATTTTCTGGGCTTTGTGCCGTAAGGCCATCAGACCATTTGCGCCGCCAGGCCAACCGACCAAAAGGTACCTAGAAACACAAGGATGATGTACAGGCTTTCCACCACCTTCTTGCGTACCTTGCGCGACGACCCCGCAGATGCCGAGGTCCCGAGTCATCGACTCCTCGTGCGCGCTGGTTACATCCGTCGTGCAGCACCTGGTGGATACACGTGGTTGCCACTCGGCTGGGCGGTGTATCGGCGAGTTGAAGAAATCGTCCGCGAAGAAATGAACGCTATTGGCGCACAAGAAGTTCATTTCCCTGCCATGTTGCCGCGCGAGCCATACGAAGCGACCAACCGTTGGACCGAATACGGTGACAATCTTTTTCGCCTGAAGGATCGACGCGGCGTGGACTACCTCCTTGGCCCAACACATGAAGAGATGTTCACTTTGCTAGTGA
>JBIIRE010000147.1:0-3688 GCA_044341655.1 Ilumatobacteraceae bacterium
AAACGCCTATAACCCAACACAATGATTGTAAGCACGCCGATCGCCACCGCCGTGACTGCCACGATGTCTGCGGTCTGGACTCCAAGGACACTGCCAAAGAGCACCGCTTCAATGGAGCGTTTGGCTTGGCCATACCTGTTCAGCAGCATGAGTCCAACGGCGAATGATCCGGTGGTCACAACACCGATGGCTGCATCGGCACCAATCACTCGTTTGCGGGAGATTCTTCCAATCAACACTCCCGAAACGATGCCCCAGATGCCTGCACCGAGGAAATAGTTCACCTTCATCACAGCACTTGCGGCCGCTCCACCAAACACCGCGTGAGAGAGCCCGTGGCCTATGTAACTCATGCCTCGCAGCACCACAAACACTCCGAGCAGGCCACACAGCGCCCCTGCGATAACGGCAACGAGTAAACCGTTGCGAAAGAACTCATACTTGTACGGCTCGAGAAGATCAACTGCGATCATTGCCCACTGCCCCTCAAGCGATGCGAAATCGTGTGCTCCAACTGATCAACAACGATTGGCATTCCGCCGTGTTCAAGAACTTGCATCGGCGCACCGTAAGTGCGCTCCAGTACTTCAGGAGTAATTACAGCAAGTGGAGGACCATCAGCGATTACACCTTTGTTGATGCAAATGATTCGCGGCAGATGCGATGCGAGCCCATTTAGGTCATGCGTACTCAGCACGATTGCAACTCCGGACTCGTGGAGATCCACTAGAAGGTGAAGAACTTCGTGCCGAGTTGAAACATCGACTCCCGATGTGGGTTCGTCAAGCACCAGAAGATCGGGTTTGTGAAACAAAGCCCTCGCGATGAACACTCGCTGTTGTTGACCGCCAGACAATTCGCGAATGTGGCGCTCGCCTAGACCTTCGAGTCCGAGTTGGCAAAGTACCGTCTCTATCTCACTGCGTTCCTGATCAGTTATACGCGGCCACCAGCGGCCAGCACTTCGGGTCATGCCAACAACTTCTGCCACCGTTACGGGGAAATTCCAGTCAACAGACTCAACTTGTGGCACATAGCCCAGCCGCAAGCCAGGTTTGCGTGTGACTTTGCCTTGCGAGGCTTGCATCACGCCAAGAAGTACTCGCAACAAAGTTGTCTTACCCGATCCCGACGGGCCAACAATGCCCACGAAGCCATTCGCAGGTAGGTCAAGACTCACATTTTCAAGAGCAAGAATCCGACCATATGTTGCCGAAACGCCATCGAAGCGAACGGCTGATTCAGTCATTGTGGATATTCGGCGTTATCGATGTGGGTGCTCAATTCAACGGCTTCCAATGCAGAGGCGTCACCACCTAGCGCCTCGACCATGGTGACAAAGTTGAACCGCATCAATCCGAGCCACGAGTGCTCGGGTGCACCAGGCTCGCCAGGAAGGTCGTCGTCACGCAACACATCGATATATGCGACGTCGGCTTCTTTGCCAATCTGCTCAAGCACAGGTGACGGAAAAACCTCACTACCAAAGATTGCGGCCACACCTTCGGCCTTGACTTGCTCAATCAATTCAGCGACATCACGGGGAGTTGGATCCTCAAAGGATGAGGGTTGTATTGCGCCAATCACAGACCATTCATAGTGCTTAGCAAAGTAGGCGTACGCATCGTGGTACGTGACGAGCTTTCGTTGCTCGGGATCCAGCGTCGCTGTTGCTGTGGTCATTGCTTCATCGAGGGACGCGACCGATGATGCAAAATCATCGAAATTCGCTTTGAACTGTGATGCATTATCGGGGTTGAGCTTGGACAGCACTTCAAGAATGACCTCGCCATAGCGCAACGCAAATGGTGGGTTGGTCCAGAGATGTGGATTCGGCTTGCCGCCAGATTCGGGAAATGAAAAGTCAAAGATCCATTCATCCTTAGTGATGGTCTCGGCTCCGAGCTCACAAAGCACCGCCCCATCTTTGGCATTTGCTTTTGCGAGATCTTTGGTTGGCTCTTCCAAGATAAGGCCATTCATGAAAACCGCGTCAGCTTCACCGAGCACCTGTGCCGCACTCGGAGGTGGTTCAAAGGTGTGTGAATTTGTTCCCTCTGGAACAAGCCCCGTTACCACGACACCAGTATCGCCAACAATCTGTCCAACAATGCTCGTGATCGGAGCCACCGTGGAGACAATCCGAACTTCATCGGCGGCAGCTTCACTGACCACGCAGTTACCCATAACTTCGGTTGGGCTGGACTCAGATTCGCCAGCACAAGACACAAGAAGGATGCAGGCGACTAATGGGATTGCACGAAGGTTCATGGGCCTCAGGCTACAAGCGCGAGACCCGTTAGCCGTAAGGTTTACGCCGTGAGCGAGCCAGTTTTTGCCCCAGCGTCCGACTTGTCACGTGGTTGGAACTTTGCCGACATTTGGGAACACCACTCGGAAAGGTTCTCGGGTTCACTGGCACAAGAACAAGGTGACCGCAAATTCACGTGGGCTGAGACCAATGCTCGAGCAAATGGTGTAGCCGCAACACTCATTGCACAAGGCGCCGTACAAAACGACAAGGTCGCTCAGTACATGCACAACTGCATTGAGTACATGGAGTCAATGTTTGCGCTGTTCAAAGCATCGCTCGTTCCGGTGAATACGAACTACCGCTACACCGACTCCGAACTCCTCTACCTTTGGGATAACTCTGATGCGGTTGCGGTGATATTTCACGGCACTTATGCGGACCGCTGTGCAACATTGCGCTCTCAGTGCCCAAAGATCAAAGTGTGGCTGTGGGTTGATGACGGAACTGGCCCATGCCCTGATTGGGCGGTCGATTACGAAACTGCGGCGGCGAGTCATCCCACGAATGTGCCCACACCTTGGCAGCGCAGCGGCGACGACATGTACTTCCTTTACACCGGTGGCACAACTGGAATGCCGAAGGCAGTGATGTGGCGCCAGGACGACATGCTGCATGCCCTAGATCAGCCTTCACGCATCAAATTTCCCGACGGTGTCGACCATGAATTTGTTGCCAATCGCGTCGTCAAACCGGGACCAAAAAATCTCCCCGGCGCACCACTAATGCACGGCACGGCAGCATTCAACGCAATGTGGGCTTGGACTCTTGCGGGTTGTGTGGTCACTCTCGTTGGCCGCAGCTTCGACCCAATTGAATTTCTCGACACAATTCAGAATCATCGCGCCAACAGCATCACGATTGTGGGCGATGCGTTCGGGCGTCCAATCCTTGACGCACTAGATAAAGAGCCTTCACGTTGGGATCTTTCATCACTCAAATTTGTGTTTTCAAGTGGCGTGATGTGGTCGGCAGAAAACAAAGCTGGGATTCTCCGCCATTGCAACCAAGTCACGATTATCGACAGCCTCGGATCATCTGAAGCTGTTGGAATGGCTTCATCGACAACTTCTGCCGACGCCAAATCCGATACCGCACATTTCAAACTGAGTGACAACACACGTGTGCTGACCGAGGATGGCCGCGAGGTGGTTCCCGGATCAGGTGAGCGTGGACGTGTAGCAATCAAGGGATACACGCCAATTGGCTATTACAAAGATGAAGAAAAGTCGGCCAAGACATTCATGGTGATTAATGGCGTGCGCTTTTCCATTCCTGGCGACTGGGCTGAAGTCGAACTCAACGGAACTGTGAAGTTGCTCGGACGCGGAAGTCAGTGCATTAACACCGGAGGTGAGAAGGTCTATCCCGAGGAAG
>JBIIRE010000148.1:0-3670 GCA_044341655.1 Ilumatobacteraceae bacterium
CGTTGGCGTTCACAGTTGCACCAGTCACTGGCGAACCCGGCTGCTTTTCGACCGGCAAACTCTCGCCCGTAATCATTGATTCATCAACAGCCGAGTTGCCAGAAAGCACTACACCATCGGTGGTGATCTTTTCGCCGGGGCGCACTACGAACTGATCGCCAATCTGAAGTCGCTCGACTGGAGTCGGTACTTCAACGCCATCTTGTAAAACATTTGCTTGCTTTGCCCCCATTGACATCAATGCGCGCAACGCGTCTCCGGCACGGAATCGGGCACGCGTTTCGAGATAGCGCCCAAGCACAAGAAACAGAACCACACCAGCGGCGACTTCGAAATAGACATGGCTAGAAGAACTACCCATGTCCATCCCGCTGTGACCGGCCATTGTTTGGCCAGCATCTCCCCAAATCAATGCCCATAATGACCACGCGAAGGCGGCGGTAACACCGATGGAAATGAGTGTGTCCATCGTGGTTGCAAGGTGACGCAGATTGACCAGCGTCGCTCGGTGGAAGGGCCATGCAACCCAGGTGATTACTGGTGTTGTAAATCCCAATGCCCACCATTGCCAGTTGTTGAAGTGCCATGGATCAACCATTGAAATGACGATCACGGGCAGTGCAAGAGGCAGTGACACAAAGAGTCGACGACGCCATGCGTGATATGCGGCATCGGCTTCGTTTTTGGTTGTCGCACTGCGGACAGCTGCGGTGTAGCCGAGAGATTCAATGGCTTGAATTACCGCCGAAGTATTCGTAGTGTCCGACTCCACGAACCCGACATGTGCGGATTCGGTTGCATAGTTCACAGTGGCTTGAACACCAGGCAGTTTGTTGAGCTTTTTCTCAATCCGCATCGCGCAAGACGCACAGGTCATGCCCCCGACTTCAAGGTCGAGATCGGCCGCGGTCGCGTTACTTGGCAACGGCTTCGAACCCTGCTTCATCAACAGCAGCTGTGATCTGGTCCCAGTTGACACCATCGGCGTCAATTTCGACTGCCTTCGTTTCAAGGTTCACTCGAACTGCAGTCACACCCGACAATTTGCCGAGTTCATTCTCTATCGATGCTTTGCAGTGGCCACAGGTCATACCAGGAACTTGAAACGCGTGAGTTGCCATGACTTCAGGCTATCTCTGGTGGCTATGAGATGTTCTTTGAGGTCAACCAAAGAATTTCGCGAAAGGTAGATAGCGGATCAGAATTCAGGCCAATCACTTTGGCTTCGTCGTCCCATCGGCGTAACTGAACCGCTTCTTTGAACCACTTATGTGACTCAAACTCTGCGCATTCAGTCGCAGACATCGGTCCGCCTTGAAAATGAAGGCTCTGTTTGGAAGCCTCACTCAGAGCTGCGGCGTATTCGGGATCTCTGGCACAAAGCCAGCGTTTTGCAGCCACATGCCACCGAATCGGTTCGATCACCGCAGCTGGAAATTGCAGTGCGAGTTCGTCAGCGCCAACCTTCTCATGGCGTAGATCTTGCGTGAAATGCGAATCATCAGCACCCATCGCATCGAGATGCATGAGGTGCCCGATGTCGTGCAATAAGGAGGCGAGCACGAGGTCGCTCGAAGTGCCACTCGCTAATGCGAGATTTGCAGCCTGCACGGCGTGATCGATTTGTGAGATGTCCTCCGAATAGAAATCGGATCCGTGGCGCTCATACAACGCGATGATCTCGTCAACTGATTTCATACCGGGCGACCCTCAAAGTCGCCGATCAAAGAAACACGTGTTCTGCCACTGTCGTTTGCAGACTCCTGGAACATGCGCAGCTTCTCTGCGTAATACGCATCACGCAAGTTGCCCTGGCTTAAAGAGTTATAGGTGGGGTAAATCGCACGCCTCGGATGAGAAGAGTTGTTCGGGCCGCTGCGATGCGGCGCCAATGAATGGAACCACAGCACTTCACCCGCACGGACCTCAACTGACTGCCAGTCAAAGCCCTCAACCACATCAGCACGGATGCATCCGCGCTCATCCATCGGCAAGAGATCTTGGTGTCGCGCACTCACGACTTCGAGACAGCCATTCTCGAGCAGTGAATCATCCACGGCGATCATGCAAGACACATGGTTATCAACGAATGGATATGCCGGCGCATCCTGATGCGGTGAATAGCCCGCACCTCCGGGAAGCTTGTAGTTGATCTTCTCTTTGTAAAGCACGCTCGCCTCACCAAGTAACAAATCCGCGGTATCAGTGAGTACGGATTTAGTGAGCAAGTCATGCAAGCCCTCGTGATAGGGGATGAAGTTTTCGGAGCGACAAATCTTTGGACCGTCATCGGTCATTTCAAAGTATTGAAACCATGATGAATTTGTCTTGTCTTCGTGCCAGTTCTGCACTTCACTCACCCACGCAACAATCCGTGCGGTCTCCTCAGGTGTAAATGGCCGTGTGAGCAACCAACCATTCGCATTGAAGAACTCGACTTCAGCGAGAGTGATCGGAGCACTTGACATATTTCCAGCCTATGACTCTGTGGTCATTGGGTTCGCCACGGCACACCTGAGGGCCATCTGCCCTTACCGCCGTCGGCCACGATGAACCCGGTGAATTCATGGCGATTGTTTTGCATGCGCCACGCGTTCATTGTGCGCGAGAGCTCAAACACCTTATTGATGTCCGTTTCAGGGGTGCGCCAAGTCGGATCGGCTTTGAGATCGAAACACAGGAACTCACCGTCGGCGAATTGCACATAGCCATGAGTTGCGCTGCGCAGCACTGCGAGTGAGCAGCGTGTGAGATCACGGCTCCAGTTCCACGATGCATCATCCGTGTCTACGAATACGTGGCTCCAATCGAATTCCCACGCCGCGTGATCTCGCCAGTCCTCTACTTGGTTCCCCATCATCACTGGATAAAGCGATCGGCCGTCACATTGAGTTGGCACTTCAGCACCGATGAATTCGCACAGGGTTGGCAAGATGTCGACGTTCTCAGTGAATTGTGTGACAACTTTGCCGTGGGACTCAGTCAAGCTCGGATCACGCACGATACCGACGATGTGGTGTGACTCTTCCCAATAGCCGACCTTTTCCCGTAAGCCATGATCGCCAAGCATCTCACCATGATCTGATGCGATCATGATCATGGTGTTATCCCACTCACCGGATCGCTTAAGTGCTTCCCAGATGCGCGCGAGTTGGGTGTCAACTTCACTGATCATGCCGTAATACTGAGCGCGCATCTTGCGCAGTTTCGCTTCGTCGGCTGGCGCGCCATTGGTTTTAGAGCTGAGCAAGTACTCATGCAACGGATGTCGTTCATCCGCTGGCGTGATCGGCATTGGCACAGTGTCTGGGTCATACATTGGTGCGAAGTCACCCGCTGCCGAATATGGCGGATGCGGACGGAAAAAACTGAGGTGAGCAAACCAGGGCTCGTCACGATTTTTCTGCCAATCCAGGAACTCGTCCGTGAGGAATGTGGACACACTTAGTGATGCGGCGCGTTCGTTCTCTGTAGCGAGCAACTTGATTAGCCCGACCGAAGTGTCCACGCCATTTGCTTCCAACATGGCTGTCCACGGTGTGAATTCATGAGTGAGGTCCAAAACCAACTCAAACCCAGGCAACACGCCTTCATATGACTGGAGTCGAGGATCGTCTGGTGAAAGCGTCACGCGCGGGTCAACAGATTGATCGGTGTAACCAAAGAGTGC
>JBIIRE010000045.1:0-11769 GCA_044341655.1 Ilumatobacteraceae bacterium
GATCCATCACTTACCAGGGTCGCGCTCGGCCTCTTCGCGATGGGCCAGATACCACTCGATTGTGTTGCGTAGTCCTTCTTCGAACGACATCTTGGCTTTCCAACCGAGAGTGCTTGCCGCAAAAGACGCATCAACACGTCGGCGTGGTTGGCCATCGGGTTTCGTTGAATCCCAGACAAGATCGCCGGTAAAGCCAACGAGTCGTGCCACGGTCTCGACTGTTTCCTTGATGGTGATCTCATGATCGTTGCCGAGGTTGATCGGCTCGTAACCCTCGTGTATTTCGGCCGCACGCACGATCGCGTCGGCGGCGTCGTGCACATACAAATATTCACGACTTGCGCTTCCTGTGCCCCAAACATCAATTGTGCGGGCCCCGGACTCTTTGGCTTCAACACATTTCTTGATCAACGCAGGAATCACGTGTGATACCGATGGATGGAACTTGTCGCCCGGCCCATAAAGGTTTGTTGGGATTAGATAAGCAAAGCGCTGACCATATTGCTGTGCATTAACTTGAGCGTGAATGAGGTGCGCTTTCTTGGCGATTCCGTATGGAGCATTCGTCTCTTCGGGGTAGCCATCCCACAACGACTTTTCGTTGAAAGGCACTGGCGTGAACTTTGGATATGAACACACCGTTCCCAAGAGAACAGTTTTTTCTACGCCGGTGGCACGTGCGGCCTCAATCACGTAAGTGCCCATTAAGAGATTGTCGAGATACAACGGAGCGGGTGCGACTTGGTTGTAACCGATACCTCCCACGCGCGCCGCAAGGTGAATCACATGACTCGGTGATATTTGTGCGAAGTATTTCTCAGCCGAGCCAACTCTGGTGAGGTCAACTTCAGCACTCCTGGGTGAGTGAACCAACGCACCTTCGGCGGTCAATTTCTCAACCACCACGCGACCCAAGAAGCCTGCACCGCCGGTAACAATTACCTTGCGCGCCTTCCAGAATCCTGGCGTTGTCTGGATGGGTGCCGAGACGCCGCCGTTACTCATGCCCCTAATCGTAGAACCGTAACGACCAAAATGTAGGGGTGTCTGGTCCGAAGCCATATATGAACTCCGCCAGTGGGCGAGTAGAAGTGGCTGTGAACCTCTTGTGGTGTGTCCCTGGCCAGGTTGGCGGCAGCGAGGAGTACTTGGTTCGTCAGTTGCTCGGGATGAATGAGACCGATCACGGTTTTGATATCACGCTCTTTGCGGGCAACGGATTTAGTCACGCGCATCCCGAGCTTGCGGCGATCTACAAGATTGTGGAGACCCCCGAGACCATGGAAAGCCGTCCAACTCGGGTGGCGATGGAGAACACGTGGCTTTATGCGAAAACTCGCACCCATGCACTTGTTCATCATGGTGGAGGAACACTTCCGGCACTTGCAAATGCTCACTCGGTGTTAACCGTGCATGACCTTCAGTTCCTCAGTTATCCCCAATATCAATCGAAGTTAAAACTGCGATATCTAAAAGCCACGGTTCCAAACTCAATCAAGCGTGCATCGGTAGTGGCTGTGCCAAGTGAATACGTTCGCCAAACCGTCATCAGTGCCACTGGTGTTGAATCGGAAAAAGTGATGGTTGTACCTCATGGGATGGAGCCATCAATCGGGGTCGACGCCACACCCGAAGATGTGTTGCGTCGCAAGTATGGACTCGGGGATGGTCCGGTGCTCGTATACCCGGGCATCACGCATCCGCATAAGAATCACATTTTTTTGTTGGAACTCATGGCCACCAAATGGAACCATCCAGACCTGAAGATCGTGTTCGCTGGCGGCAAGGGACTCGCTGACGAAGAAGTCACCGCTGCAATCGCACGCTTGAATCTCAGCGACCGCGTGATACGCCCTGGCCGGGTTAACGCCACCGACCGAGATGGTCTCATCAAGATGGCTCTTGGCGTGGTTTTCCCGAGTGAATACGAAGGCTTTGGTGCACCCGTGATCGAGGCAATGGCCCTTGGTGCGCCCGTGGCGTGTAGTGACCGTGCGAGCCTTCCCGAAGTGGCTGGTGATGCCGGGATTGTTCGCCCACTCAATCTCGACGCTTGGTCCGATATTCCGTTGCTGATGGAAGCGCGCCGCGAGGCATTGGTGGCCAAAGGCTATGAGCGCGCTCAACAGTTCACGAGCCGAGTCTCAGGTGATGCGATTTTGGCTGTGTATGAAAAGTGCTTGAGTCGATGAAGCGCAGACGCATCCTCGTGTTGTGCCCGCACTTTGCTCCGGACACTGCGCCAACAGGATTGATATACACGCGACTCGTTACTGAACTTGTTGAAGCAGGTTTTGAAGTTCGAATAGTCACGGCGTTGCCTTGGTATCGAAACCATCGGATCGAAGAAGGCTGGCGCGGTCGCCTATGGCGCACCGAGCAGACCCCTTGGGGCTGCATCACCCGCGTGACTCCGTTTCCAGGAAAGAGCAAGAGAAACATCTTCCGCCGAGCTGCAGGCTTTATTGGTTTCACGGTACTTGTCGGTTTTCGGGGACTATTCAGCGGTGGTGTGGGGAAACTCCACGCAGTAATTGCAATGTCACCACCACTCACACTTGGGCTCACGGGTCGCGTCATTGCATCGGTGCGTCGCGCACCACTGATTTTCAATATTCAAGACGTCTTCCCGGATGCCGCCATTGCAACAGGCAAGATCAGCGGGCAACGCCTGATTGGCTTCACGAAGTGGCTAGAAAAACTGAGTTATCGAATGAGTCACGCCGTTGTCTTGTTATCGCAGGACATGCAAGCAAATGTCGCGGACAAAGTTGCGGCGGGCACACGGGCAAGACTCCATGTGATTCCAAACTTTGTTGATACGAAAGTGGTCACCCCTCAAAACAGAATGACTCCGTATCGGTACGAGCTTGGGCTCGGCGATGGACCCGTCGTTATGTATGCGGGGAATCTCGGTTTTTCACAATCAACTCACTTACTCATCGAGGCCGCCAAGATAATGCCTGGTGTTTCGTTTTTGATCAATGGTGAGGGTTCAACGCGTGAAGAACTCGTTACTTCGGCGGTTGGATTACGAAACGTATTTTTTGGAGCATTCCAACCCCAGGAACGTTTGGCCGAAGTGCTCGCTACTGGCGACATTCATGTGGTTCCACTGCGTGGTGGTCTCGGCAATGTGAGCGTGCCTTCCAAGACGTATTCGATCCTCGCGGCTGGTCGCCCTCTGGTGGCATCCATAGATGCGGCAACCGAGGTGGCAAAGATCGTTGCCGAATCAGGGGCTGGTTTGTGTGTGGAGCCCGACAATGTTGAGGCTTTGGTGGATGCAATCGATCAGATACTGAAAATGGGGGACTCTGGCGCAGGGCTAGGCGCCAAGGGCAGGTCATGGGTGGAAATCCACGCATCGCCTGAAAGTGTGGGCAAGGCATACGCCGATCTGATTAACGACCTTGCAAACGAGTAGCCTCAAAAACCGTGGCAAAAGGTAATTCCGCAAAGAAAGTTGCTCGTCTCGCACAGAAGGGCAAGTCCAAGAAAGTGCGCTTCCAAGGCGGCACTGTTTTCCCGGCTGTGCTCCTCGTTGTTTGCGTGCTCGGCCTCGGCCTCATCTTCTACTCGCGCAGTGAGACTGACACCACTCAGGTGAGCCCGACTGTGAACGATCACTGGCACATGTCGTATGCCTTCAACATCTGTGGAGAGTTCCAGCCAAATCTTGCCGGCAACAAAGAATCACCGCTGGATCCCAACTACGAGAAGTACCGCATCCACAGCCACGATGACGGCGTGATCCACTGGCATCCCTCCTCCGTGTCCACTGGACGCAAGGCAAAGCTGGGAATCTTCTTCAAGGTTTACGGAATTGAAATGACCGATGAAAAGATCGTGATCCCGCAAGACGCCTTCGGCCCTGGCAATCCAGAGGTTGAGACTGTTTACGAAGAAGGCGAGTACAAGTGCGAGGTCGATGGCAAGAAGGTTGACGGTGTTGTCAAAGTCATCGAATGGAAGTCTTACGACGACCCCGTAAGTGCTGGCAAGACCTTCATTTCGGCTTTTGACGACATTCGAATTACCAATGACCAAATGGCGTTCTCAATCGCTTTTGTACCTGATGATCTTGATGTGGAACTCCCACCTTCAGCTAGCGCACTGCCTGAACTCGGTGGAATCGATGCCACCACCACAACTCTTGCTGGTGAAACCACCACAACTCTTGCTGGTGACACAACTACAACGACCCTCGAGTCGACAACTACAACGGCAGGCTGATGCACGCGGTTGTCCTCGTCGGTGGATTCGGCACGAGGCTGCGACCGCTTACCTATTCGATCCCTAAACCGCTTTTGCCGGTTGGACATGTGCCCCTAGTTGAGCGCGCAATCGAGACCCTCGTGGCAGGTGGGGTTACAGAAGTAACTCTTGCGCTTGGGTTCAAACCCGAGCCGTTCATGGAACGCTTTCCTGATTCAACTTGTGCTGGCGCACAACTCCATTACGCAGTTGAGCCAGAGCCACTGGACACTGCAGGCGCAATTGCATTCGCTGCGCGACACTCCGGTATCAACGAGACCTTTGTAGTTGCTAACGGTGATGTGCTCACCGACCTAAATGTCGCTGACCTTGTCACTTTTCACCGCGAGCGAGGGGCACAAGCGACCATTCACCTGATCCCAGTTGACGACCCGTCGCAATATGGCGTGGTGGAAACCGATGGTGAAGGTCGAGTGACCCGATTTGTCGAAAAACCCCAGCCGGGTGACACCGCAAGCCGAATGATTAATGCGGGCACGTATGTTCTTGAGCCAAGTGTGATTGATCTTGTGCCTGTTGGGGCGCGCATGTCGGTTGAGCGCGAGGTTTTCCCAGCAATTGCCGCCACGGGACGCATGTATGCAATGCCAGCAGATGTCTATTGGATTGACGCGGGCCGCGCTGACACTTACTTGCAAGCCAATTTGGACACAATCAACGGCAACCGTCGGTTTAAAGTCCACCCGGTCGCTGAGTCTGCAACGGTGGCACCAGATGCCTTGATCGAGAACTCCATCATCTGTGCAGGTGCCACAGTTGAGTTCGGAGCCAAGATCACCAATTCGGTGCTACTCCCTGGTTCTTACGTGGCTACCCAGTCGGTGGTCAATCAGAGCACTGTGATGGGACGCATAGATCCGTGTTGCAAAGTTGCCCATTCAATGATCGGGGCCGATGGTGTCGTCCAGGCTGGTAGCCAGATTGCGGATGCACTAATTCCGGATCCCTCAAAGGTTTCATGATGCGTGTCCTCGTGTGTGGGGGTGCGGGATTCATTGGCTCACATCTCACCGACCGATTGCTAGCTGAAGGGCACGCTGTTGATGTTGTTGACAATCTCTCGACCGGATCTCTCGCGAATGTTGCTTCGGCGCGATCGTCAGGCGGCGACTTTCGGTTTCATCACATGGACATCGAACATCCGTCGTTTGGAGATCTTGTGGCGGCGCGACAGCCCGAAGTCGTGTTCCAACTCGCTGCTCTAATTCCTGACGCAATACAGCCAATTGCGTCACTGAAAAGCATGGCGTCAACTCTCGCGGTGCTCGAAGCTGCAAAACGCTTAGACGAGCCCCGAGTGATCATGTCCTTGCCCGCGGGCCTCATTTACGGCGAAGTGCCCGCCAAGGAATTGCCCGCCAAAGAATCGCGTGCGAAAAAGCCTTTCGGTGTGGCTGGCGTAATCGCGGCCGCATTGCTCAACTTGCTTGACACATACCGTGAGAGTTCCACGATCACCTACACCGCGCTTGCAATGACCCATGTTTACGGCACGCGTCAGCGGCCCGAGGATGGAGTCGTAGCCAACTTTTTCGACTGTGTACTTAACAAACGTGACCCGATCATCTTTGGGTCAGGCAAGCAGTCCCGTGACTTTTTGTTCATTGATGATGCAGTTGATGCATTATCACGTGCAATGAGTCGCGGTCCGAGTTCGCTTGTCAACATTGGAACCGGGAAGCTCACGTCAATTGAAAAACTGTGGTCGCTGGTAGGTAGTGAATCAACACAGAACCTGAAGAAAGCATCGATAAGGTCCTCAGACCTGACCCGATGCTCCGTTTCCCCGGTGCGCGCCAAGATTGCACTCGGCTGGGAACCCTGGACAGATCTTGCTGCTGGAATCGCTGAGCTTAAGTCGGTGGATCTCTAGCGAAATAGGTCTTCAGCTGGCGGGCGAATCAGCTCTTTAACGGAAGATTCGCGCAACCAGTTCGGCTCAATGCCGCGCACAACTGCCACTGGAATTCCACTGGATTTGCCCATAACGAGTTCGGCGGCCGATGCAATTTCATCAGCGATTGCAACTTCGGTTACCTGCATTATGCGACCCCGATCATCGGGCGTGCCACGAAGGTCAATGACGCCTGCTACTCCCGCCACACCGATTGCCACATCCGTTAGGCCCATTCGCCATGGTCGACCGAACGTGTCACTCACAATCACTCCAACTGAAACGCCGAGCTTGGCTTTCACGATGTCGCGTATACGGCGTGCACTGCGGTCGGAATCAAGTGGCAAAAGTGCTGCCCATCCTGCATCCACATTGGAAAGATCAATGCCACTGTTGGCGCAAACAAAACCATGCTTGGTTTCCGTAATGATCAGATCGCCACGACGGCGCACAACTCGCACCGACTCTTCCTCAACTAAGGCTTTGTGAGAGAGCGGATCGTTAGGGTCGATCTGCACCATTCGGCCCTCTGCTTTAGAGACAACTTTTTGCGTTACGACAAGAATGTCGCCATCTTTAAGCGGGCCATTCGGCTCGTTGGCACAGGCTTCAGCAATGACCTTGCCGAGTTGTATTCCGGGTGAGATCTCACCGATTCCCGTCACGCCCCAAGCTTCAATGCGACTCATGACACGACTCCCAATACGGCTTGAATCAATGCGTGATCTGATTCAGGTTTGCCCATGATCGTGCTCGTGACGATGCATCTCATCCCTGTTGCTTCCACTGCACTTGCCAAGTCTGCATCGGCTGAATCGATAATCAAAGTTCCACAAATTGGCGCATAAAGCTCAGCAACGCCCACTACAGATGACTTGAGCCCAAGTTCACTCAGCATTCGATCGGCGGGGCCCTTTAATGCGGCACCCGCGATGATGGGCGAAATCGCCACTACTGATTCGCGTCGTGCTGCAAGGCGCTGGTCCACGCCACGTAAGGCACGAATCGGGCCAATTGAGACAATCGGATTACTCGGCGCAATCACAACGAGGTCCGAGTTTCCTATTTCCACATCGCCCATAAATGTGGCTGATTCGGCACCTTCAAAAGTGACTTCACTAACAGCAAGTGAATGACGATGTTTAACAAAGTACTCCTGGAAGTCAATCACCGAATCAGAGTCACGGAGCCGCACCCGTGTGCGCACACGATCATTGGCCATTGGGACAACCTTGATAGGCAGCGACCATGCACGTGCAATCTCAGCCGTGACCTCACAAAGACTCGCACCCTCGCCAAGGCGCGCAGTGCGGTAGAAGTGAGTTGCCAAATCTTGGTCACCGAGATTGAACCAAGTTGGAGCAGCAGAGGAGTCGCTGGGCCGAACTTGCGAATATCTCTCAAGTGAACGCATTGCGGTCCATGATTCGTCACGAAGACCCCAGCCGCGTTCAGGATCTATTGCTCCAGCGACTGTGTAGATAACAGTGTCGATATCGGGGCTGATGTGGAGTCCGTGCAGTTCTGTGTCGTCGCCAGTGTTCACCACGGCGCTCACGGTGACTCCTGGTTTGACCGCGAGCAACGCTTTTACGAACCGTGCAGCCCCAACACCACCGCAAAGAACGGTGATATTCATGGAAGTGGGCTGATCAGACACAGAATTTGATGGTAGAGCCCTACGAGCCTCAGTCAGCACACGGCGTAGGAATAGACTCGCAAAATGCCTCGCGCGTTCATTACCGGCATTACGGGCCAAGACGGTCAGCACCTAGCTGAGTTCCTTCACAACAAGGGATATGACGTATTCGGCCTTGTGAAAGGTCAAAACAACCCAAGAATGGATTTGCTTCGCGATGAATTTCCATTTGTGCAGCCCGTTCCTGGCGACCTCGCAGACCTTCCGTCATTAGTGAAGGCGCTTGAAACTTCACAACCTGATGAGGTCTACAACCTCGGTGCGATTTCATTTGTGGCGATGTCCTTCAACCAAGCGGAGTTGACCGCAAACATTACGGGTCTCGGCGTTCTGCGCCTTCTTGAGGCAATCAGGATGGTCGGTGGAACCTCAAACAACAAGATTCGTTTTTACCAAGCCTCATCTTCTGAGATGTTCGGCAAAGTTCGCGAAACGCCACAAAACGAAATGACCCCGTTCCACCCACGATCACCTTATGGTTGCGCGAAGGTCTTTGGTCATGACATCACTGTGAACTACCGCGAGAGCTACGACCTATTTGCGTGCTCTGGCATTTTGTTCAATCACGAGGGCCCACGTCGTGGTCTTGAGTTTGTGACCCGCAAGATCACAAATGCTGTGGCACGAATCAAACTCGGGCTACAGGACTCAGTAACGCTCGGCAATCTCGATGCGAAGCGCGACTGGGGATATGCAGGTGACTATGTCAAAGCGATGTGGTTGATGCTGCAGCAAGACCAGCCTGATGATTACGTCGTAGCCACTGGAGAAACCCACAGCATCGAAGAGTTGCTTGCGCTCGCATTCGCAGAAGTCGGTATCGATGATTGGCATCCATATGTCAAGCAGGATCCCAAGTATTTCCGCCCAGCCGAAGTCGATCTGCTGATCGGTGATTCAACCAAGGCCAGAAACAAACTTGGTTGGAAGCCAGAAGTTGACTTTCCTGGTCTCGTGAAATTGATGGTCGAAAACGACCTCAAGATCGAATCATCGCGTAATAGTCGCTGACTTGTGAATCAGCCCTCCAATGGCTGTTCACCAAAAGCTTCAATGATGCTTTCTTCGTCAACTGTTGCACCACTACGTAGTCGCGCCCGGAGCGCAAACCAGAAAATCGCCAGTGCTACACAAGATGCACTGACAAGCCCAAGCTCTACACGCATGTAGAGATCGTCTGATGAGTATGCGGTTACGACAACAAATGTGAGCATGCTCAACACCCAGCCGAGCGCAACCCAAGCGTGGCCGTGAAGCGCGATCACTGCCTGCGCAGTGGCTAACGCAATCATGTAAATCCCACTGCCTACTGCAAGAAGCGTCAGCGTTCGGCGATCAAGTCCACCGTCATACATGACTTCAAGAATCTTTGGGCCCACCGCGTATGAGCCAATGATGCCAATCACTGCCACACCAAGCACCACGTACATCAGTTTCTTGAAACCAGATCGAAATTCAACCATGTTGTTGACAGCGGCGAGTCGTGCGAGGCGGGGCAGGAGCGCTGCTTGCACTGCCTGGAACAAGAAGAGGGGAATTCGTGAGAGCAACACACCGTTGCCAAATTTGGTCACCGCATCTGCTTGATCAGAATCTGCAAGTATGTCGACCGCAATCGGCCCAGCGTTGACCAATGCGCCAGCAACTATCGCTCCGACCAGCAACCATCCAAGGTTTGGCGTGACTTCTTTCCAAGATGCTGAAGGACCATCGTCGGTTCGTAGGTTGCCCTGACTACCAGCGATCATCACACCGACCAACGGTGCAAGCGCCACCACAAATGCATAGGGGATAAGTGACTCAACACCGGCTTGCCATAGAACTATGCAACCGATGATGCGAGTAAGACCGTCGGCTCCCATGATCACGCCGTAGGAAGCAAAGCGTTCACTTCCAGAGCAAATACCTCGCGAAAGGTGTGCGGGCGCATAAGCCACAAAGCCGATGATTAGTGCGAGGGTGACCACTGCATTTTTCTCAAAGAATTCCGAATTCAGCCATGGTGAAGCCAATACCAACACGAGTGTGATCAGCACAGCCAGTGAAATGGTGAGAGGTATAACGCGTTTGATTACGGGTCGGCTTCCCTGACCGAGCGCGCGCCGATGTGCGAGTGCGCGTCCCACTTCCTGTTCGATGGGTCCAAAAAATCCTGGCGCGAGTGCGAATGTGGCAAACCAAAGTGCAACTATCGGCTTGAAGCCTTCTTGGCCCAATGCTTGTTGTCCCACTTTGAAGAACGCGTAGCTGGCTAGACCGTTGATTAAGAGACCGCCACCGATACTGAATGTGCCGTCGGGCAACGGCATCCGACTCAAGGTGTCGCTAAGGCGCTTAGATCGTTGATTGGAAGTGGAACTCTTCAAGCGAAAAGAGGCTAGTCACAGCGATTCATGAAGTGTTGGAGTTTGTCGCCACAAGTTTTTGCATTGTCGCGAACAAACTTTGCACCATACACAGCAACGCCGAAACCCTTGGCCGCAACAACCTGGGCATCCTTCAGAGCCTTTTCAGGTATGAATTTGCGGATATCTGCATTGGTTAGGTCCACAAACCCAAGGCTATCCCTGCCAATCGATATTGACGTCACCACGACTAGCCTTGAACGATCGTGGATGACGGCAATATTGCAGCCCCATCGGTCGTGCTGGCTATGGCTGTGCACGACCCTGGCGACCCGGCCTTGGGCTGGTTCGCCGAAGTGCTGAACTCAATTGCTGCCCAGGACTACCCGTCTTTGCAGGCCCTGTTCCTTGTCTCAGACGGAGAATGGACTGACTCGGTCACGGCCGCCATTGAGGCCACCCTGCCAACGGCGATTGTCCGCACCGTGGCTCCCGGGGCGAGTTTTGGCACCGTTGTGAATCAGGTGTTGAAGGTAGTGGAAGGAGACAATGGTTTCTTTCTCCTGATGCACGATGACGTCGCGCTTGAGCCGGGCGCTGTCCATGAGTTGGTGCTTGAGTTATACCGCTCAAACGCCGGTGTTGTTGGTCCAAAGATTGTTGACTGGGATGACCCATCGCTCTTGCAACACGTCGGCTTTGCGATGGATGCCACTGGCGAGCTTGATCCCGTAATTGAAATTGGTGAGCGGGATCAGGAGCAACACGATGCTGTAGCCGATGTCTTTGTTCTTCCATCGGCTTGCTTGCTTGTACGAGCCGATTTGTTCCGTGAACTTGGAGGCTACTCAAACGAAATTGAGTTCATTGGCGACGATGTTGATCTCTGCTGGCGTGCACACTTGACTGGCGCGCGCGTAGTCGTCGTGCCGACTGCACGGGTTCGCCACCGAGAGAAACTCGGCGAGAGAGCAGAGAACCTTCGTCGTGATCGGCTCGAAGCCCGAAATCGTGTTGACACCGTTGCATCGCTCACGGGCCGATTGCGTCTGCCCGGCATCTTGTTGCGGATGTTCTTCGCCGCGCTCGTGGGGTTGTCGATTGGTGTATTCACTGGTCAATCTCGACGACCCAGGTTGACACTTGGTGCATTATTCACTTTGCCCTTGCGTTTGCGAAGGGTCGTGCGCCGCCGTAAAGCCCTGAAAGTGCATAGGCGCGTTCCAGATCGAGAGATCAAGCATCTGCAATTGCGTGGATTCGCAAGGTGGCGAGTGTTTATTCGTCATCGTGTTGCAATGGGGCATACAGACTTTTCGATTAGTGGTTTAGGTGACCTCGCAGGTGAAGTGCAACAACGTCGTCAAGCGGAAGTACGTGCACAACCACGCTCGGTTACTGCGATGTGGATTGTTTTAGCTGCACTGCTGGTGTTGGGGTCGCGTGGCCTCATCGCAAATGGAGTGTCGGCCATCGGTCAGTTCCAACCATTCGGTGGCGGGCCAAGGTATCTGTTGCGTGAACACATGAGTGGCTGGTGGCCGTCGGGATTT
>JBIIRE010000149.1:0-3592 GCA_044341655.1 Ilumatobacteraceae bacterium
CTCACACATCCGGGGGTTTGAGATAGAGTCACAGAGACAACTGAAACAGTAACACTCACCCGCAACGGCAAAGCCCTCGCACTCCTCCACACAGCAGACATAGGCCCATGGAATCCGAATTCGGAGCGCCATACTTTTTGGCTTGCTCTAGGAGTAAGACAAATGTCCTCCTACAGCGAATACCTGTCCCGGAAGATGCAGCGGACCCAGAAGGTCCTGGACACCCGTCCTCATCGCGATGCTGGACACCAGACTGAAATCATCCGTCGTCTTGCCGCGGCCGGGGTTCAGGAACAGACCACCACCACGGTCTCCGGCAACGTCGTCCTGAACGGTCCGTCGACGCGTGTGAACTCCAGTATCAATGATCACATCAGGCAAAGGAAGTTTGCAGCGCAGTTGCAAAAGTCGACGGCCGGGTTTGAAGCCAGCGGAAGCAGCAATGTCATATTGAATTGCGGTTGGTTCAAAAACCCACCAATGCGTGCGTCCACCACCTTCGTCGGCAATTACCTTCGTTGCGGCGTGCAGCATCTCGGGGCCGATAATGGTCATGTCGTAGCGATGATGAGGGTGTACGACGAGCTCAATGGCCCAAGAAGACGATCCTTTAGAGACTTGGCAGTACGCAACGGGGTGTTCGTGGCCCTGTTCCAAAGCGAGTAACCCTGCAAATCCCGGACGACCCCCTTCGGCGAGGTCAAGCCACAGATGGTCGCTCATCGGCCGATGGCCATCTGCGCGTTCGGCATCAGCGATGAGTTCTTTGGCCACTGCGATCTCAGCGGCGCCCATGTGTCGCTTGATCTCCAACCTGTGCACATACCGAGGGTACTTGCGCAACCTACGGGTAGCCTCGCCACGTGGGAAAGCCGAGATCGCCAAAGGGCAGGGCAGTTGAGGTCGCCAGTCGTTTGGCAGGCGAGTATCCGGGTGCTGAATGTGAATTGACGCATCGCAACCCGTTTGAACTGCTGGCCGCCACCATCCTTTCCGCTCAGTGCACTGATGCACGCGTGAACATGGTGACGCCCAATCTCTTTGCGCGCTATCCCACACCACAGGACCTCGCCAACGCTGACATCTCCGAGCTGGAAGGCATAATTCGTTCGACGGGGTTCTATCAGTCCAAAGCGAAAAATTTGATTGGTATGGCAACCAAGCTTGTGCATCAATTTGGTGGGGAAGTGCCGCGCGACCTTGATGACCTCACACAATTAGCTGGCGTCGGGCGCAAGACGGGCAATGTGGTTCGCAGTGTCGCGTTTAATCTGCCTGGCCTTCCCGTTGACACCCACGTGGGGCGCCTGTCGCGGCGGCTTGGTCTCACTACGGCCGAGGACCCCGTCAAGGTCGAGCATGAACTCGGCAAGTTCTTGCCGCCCACGGAATGGGGGCAGTTCAGTCTGCGCTTGATTCTTCACGGCCGCCGGGTCTGCGATGCCCGCAAGCCACGATGCGGTGACTGTCTGCTTGCGGACATCTGCCCGTCGTCACGATAAAGTAACCCCACCAATTCGGTGCATGTCACTGATTGATGGCGACATTGGGATCCGCCGCCTGATGTCGCGCCAACAGCCCCCATCTTTGATGCGGGGCTGTTGTGCTTTATGGACAAGACTTCTGTGCATGTCGTATGCCACTTCTGAACTCGCCGCAGTAGCGGAAGCAACACAACGGTGTCTAGACCGAGTGGCTGCGATCGCAACTGGTGACACCAAGCTTCGCGAAGATGTGCAAGCAGCCGTATACGAAGCCGAGCGTGGATTATTGAATGCGCATCGTCTTGTTCTGCGAGCCACAAAGGCATCGGCGCTCGCTGATAAATAAGGAACTCCCATAAATCGCCCGTTTTGACGTTCGGGGCGAAAGTAGTTTGTAGTTGTGGCACGGCTTCCGATTCGCGATGATCTGCAAAAGATGGAGGGCTACCACTCTGCGCAAGTGAACGTGCCTGTGCGTCTCAATACGAACGAATCGCCATACCCGCCGCCGGTCGAGTTCACCACTGAACTGGGTAGGCGAATTGCCGACATCGCCTGGAATCGATATCCCGACCGCACCGCCTCAGCGCTGCGTGCAGCGATCGCACGCTCACACAAAGTTGGTGCCGACCAGGTGTTTGCGGGTAACGGCTCAAATGAAATTTTGCAGACGCTCTTGCTTGCTTATGCGGGCGCGGGTCGCAAAGTTTTGACCTTTGAACCTACGTACCAGTTGCATGCACACATTGCCCGCATCACGGGGGCGGAAGTTGTGAGTGCGCCACGGGGAGCAGATTTCAGAATTGATCAATCCAAACTCGCCGAAGTTTTTTCCACACATTCACCAGACGTCACTTTTGTTTGTTCCCCAAACAACCCAACCGGTGTTGTTGAAGATGAAAAAACTGTTCGTGCCATCATCGATTCAGCGCCAGGATTGGTCATTGTCGATGAGGCCTACGCACAGTTTGCGTCATGGAGCGCTGTTGATCTGGTTGACGAATCTCGCGCGCTTGTAGTGACCCGCACCTATTCCAAAACTTGGTCAATGGCTGCAGCCCGCCTCGGGTATCTGGTGGGGCCGAAGTGGTTGGTTGACGAAATTGATGCAGTTGTGTTGCCGTATCACCTAGATGCGGCCAAGCAAATCGCGGGAGCGCTCGCACTGGAATTCACCAATGACATGAACTCACGGGTCCGTGAGATAGTCGCATCGCGCGATCAGATCGAATCTGCATTTTCTGCTTTGCCAGTCGATTTCTGGCCAAGTGGTGCCAATTTCATCCTGTTTCGTCCTCGCAGTATGGACGGCCGCAAGGTGTGGTCAGACTTGGTCGAAAAGGGAGTGTTGATTAGGGACTGCAGCTCTTGGCCGGGCCTCACCAATTGTCTACGGGTGACAATTGGTACCCCCGAGGAGAACAATTTGTTCCTAAAGTCGTTGGCGGAGGTGCTTTCACAATGACCCGTCAAGCTGAGCGCAAGCGCGCGACCAAAGAGACACAAGTTGAGGTGTCCATCGACCTCGATGGCCAAGGCACCACAGCGATTTCTACTGGCATCCCGTTCTACGACCACATGCTCGATCAACTTGGTAAGCACGGTGGTTTCAATCTCAAAGTTCAAGCCAAGGGCGACCTTGAGATTGATACGCATCACACAGTTGAGGATGTTGCAATCACACTCGGTGAAGCCTTTGCCGAGGCCCTTGGAGGCAAGGTGGGTGTGCGCCGTTTTGCTAGTGGCCTTTTCCCTCTCGATGAGTCATTAGTAGAGATCTCGCTTGACCTCAGCGGCCGATCATTTGTTCATTGGGAAGTTGAAATGCCTGAGTGTCTGCCACTGGGTGATCCCGCGTTTGACCCACAACTCGCTGAGCACGCGATTTCTTCATTCGCCAATGCCGCAGGAATCACATTGCATGTCACCCTGCGTCGCGGCAAGAACGTTCATCACATCATCGAAGCATCCTTCAAGGGTTTGGCGCGGTGCCTCAGGGATGCTGTGAAAATTGAATCGGATGCTCTGCCTTCCACGAAGGGAAAGCTCTGAGCGATTCACCCCTGCTTGCAGTTCTTGACTACGGCATCGGCAATCTCGCGTCAGCA
>JBIIRE010000150.1:0-3588 GCA_044341655.1 Ilumatobacteraceae bacterium
ATGCAGGGCCTTACGGACTCGCAACAATGCAGCCTCAACAATGAGAGCTAGGAATGGTGGCACGAAGGTAAACAGCAATGCCAGCAGCAGGACCGAACGGCCCGTAATACGAAATTTAAGAAAAGTTTCGGTGTTCTCACCGAGAATCCCAAGGATCGGCTGCACAACCGCGATGCCCCACATCGCAGCAACCTGCAAGGTGTTTCGCACCAAGAGTTTGCGCGCTGGCGCCTTCTCGGTGCGCCTCATGCCGCGACGCAATAGACGCTTCAAATTAACGACATCAAACTTGGGCACAATTTGAGAGTACTACCGGTGTCGTTTTGGTTTGCGGTCGCTATCGTTCCCGAGTTCTCAACCAGGGGTCAGGCAAAACCGCGACAGGGTACTTCAACTCTGTGACACCCATTTGAGATAAATGAATCCTCACGAGCAATCGTTCATCACCTATCGCCCACCACAAGGAGGCCTATCAAATTGGACCGTCATCAGGCAGAACGCAAGGCGTACGAGTACATCGAGTCACTTGGCACCATCGTGGATGAAGGAATGCTCAGTTCCACATATCCCACCCAGCTGGTTGTCAATGAGCACCCGGAACACAACGTCGGATTTGTTCTCTATCAGCGGTTCAATGGCAGTTGGATTCTCCGCATCGAACTTCCATTAGGCAAGCTCCCGTTAGCAGCGATTGACCGTAATGAGGCACTCGATTATTTCCGCCTTGTCCCCTATGCCACCATCACGATGACCGACATCTCGAGCACCCGTCTTGGCATGAATGATCCACACCACACCCAGATCACTTTGCACCACAGCATCGGTCTGCGTTCGACGAGCAAGAGTCATCTTGAAGAAGTGGTAGACACACTTTTGTACCACGCGGATGCATTCCCCGAGTTCCTCGCTGATCTCGGATATCGAGAGGAAGAAGTCCGTGATGGCAGTGCTCTTGCCCCTGATTCGGCTTCGGGTGCTGCTGAATTGGTCTATTCGGTCAAGGCCAAACTGCGTAAGGCAGACGGCGATCTTGAAACAGCATTGCGCGAGCTCGAAGAACTAATTGGGCTGGCCAGTGTCAAAGAGTTCGTGGCTGCTTTGGTTGCGCAGCAGCGCCTCGCAGCACGCCGCGCAGCGAAGGGTCTGCCACAAGTGATGCCTTCACCGCATCTCATCTTCACGGGCAACCCAGGAACTGGCAAGACCACGGTGGCGCGCCTCATCGGACGCATCTACAAGCACTTCGGGATGTTGAAGAGCGGGCACGTGATCGAAGCAACCCGCTCTGATCTTTGCGGGCTCTATGTCGGCCAGACGGGTCCGAAAACTCGTGCGTTGTGCGAAACCGCAGCGGGCGGGGTGCTCTTCATCGATGAGGCCTACACCCTTAACGGTGGCGGCGCCAACGACTACGGAAGCGAGGCCATCGCTGAACTCATCACCTACATGGAGATGAATCGCGGCAACATTGCAATTGTGGTTGCGGGCTACACGGACGAGATGGAGAAATTCATTGAGATGAACCCTGGCTTGAAGAGCCGCTTTGATCTCACGGTGGAGTTTCCCGACTTCAGTAACGCGGAACTAGTAACCATCTTTGAAGGCATCGCGAATTCCAATGGCTATCGCCTCGATGATTCGGCACGTCTCGCACTCACGCACACAATTCACGCGCTTCCCCGTGGCACCAACTTCGGCAATGCACGTGATATCCGCAAACTCTTTAACGAAGTGGTTGTAGCGCATGCCCAGGAAGCCGAATCTGATTCGTTGGTAGAGCTCGATTTGTTCACCGCAGATCACTTCACAGGCTTTGTACGGCCTTCGCTAACCAGCGTTGGTAGTCACCAAAACTGGCCCGGATACCTCTAATCCAAGTGCTTCAGAAAATTTCTTAGTACGTAGTACTAAGTGATTTTGGGTGCTTGACACGGTTCATGGTGGGGTGCGTAATCTGCCCCACCATGAAATCCAAACAGCACACTTATCGAATATTGGTGATTGAACTCGATGACGTTGTCACTCGATGCAACCCGGCAAAACCAAACTTGCTGGTCACGCTCACAGTTGACACACCAGAGCGGCGGTTCATTTCACTCGCCAAGGGGAAGTCGTGGTATTCGAGCCATTTGCGTGAGCTGCGTCTCGATCTCGCCCCAAAAGTGACTTTTCGCAGCAGGGAAACCGCAGCCGATGCAGAGTCAAAGTTGATTCGCAAACTGAAGTCGCAAGGCTTTACGGTCAACCGTGACAACACTGTCTGGTCGCTTTATGTGATCGAGCTGGATCCCTCAGCTGTATCCAAACCGGGCAAAGGTCACATCTACGTGGGTCAAACTGCACTGACGCCAGAAGCGCGTTTCCAACAGCACATCAAAGGTGCGCGTAATGACCGTGGACCACTTTTTGCCCGCGTGGTTCATTCTCATGGTCTGCGACTAATGCCCCACCTGATGCCAAAGGCGAAGTACTACGACCAGGAATCAGCCAAAGCGGCAGAAAAACGGCTCGCGGAGAGACTCAAAGAACGCGGCTACCGCGTGCGTGGCGGCCACTAATGGTGTTGGCGTTACGCGCTGCCCTTGAGCATCGCGCGAATCCCAAGACCCATGAGGAACAAGCCACCGAATCCATAGAGAAGATAGAGCTTGCCCTTTAGTTGCGAACGATACGAATAGATAATCGCAACCGCCATGATTCCGACGAATCCATAAAAGGCGTGGAACGCAGGAAACTCAAGCTTGTATTTATTGACCAGTGCGACACCAAGGATCACCTGCACAAAGATTGCGAGTTCGGCAAGGCCCGTGAACCACCACAAGGCACGACTGCGCAGGCTGGTCCACTTGTGTGCCGCCAAAGCCCAAAGCCCGGCGAGCGCATTGGAGATCACAACGAACCACGACCAGTTCTGGTGGACATCAAGCAACATGAGTGAGTTCACGATTCAAACCTAACGGATCAGGGTGTCAGCTTGACGACCGCGTTCAACGACATGCAGGTTTCCAACACCGTCAGCCGTGAACTGGGTCACCGAACAGTTGTCCAAGGAGTCGATCAGCACGCGGTCGTCGCCAAGGGCCTTGCCAAGGATCGCATTAATGGCCACGAAATGGGAAAAGATCACGGTGTCAGATTTCAGACTGGCTACAAAGTCAAAAGCGGCATTTCGGTAATCGCTGTAAAGCGGGTCTAGATCGGACCACTTCCCTTGCATCGCCGCCCGCAACCAGCCGACTCTTGATTCCATTGTGTAACCAACTGGTGAAGGAATCTCGCTGACCCTTGGCTCAATTACAACTTCTACATTCCACAATGATGCGAGCGGTGCTGCTGTTTCACGACAGCGTGCTAATGGGCTCGACACGATTTTCATACTGCCCAGTGTTGACAGAGAAGCACCGACTTGCTGCGCTTGCTTCACGCCGAGTTCATCAAGCGAGGGATCAACAGCTGTATCCCACCCGGCGGCAGCACGACCATGTCGCACCATATAAACACGTGTCACTCGAACAACCAACCTTCGCGCACTGGACCCACAGTTCCACGTTTGCGGTACCACTCGGTTCCAAAGGCAATCAGAAAATA
>JBIIRE010000151.1:0-3578 GCA_044341655.1 Ilumatobacteraceae bacterium
CTTCCGTTTGAACTCGCTCAAGCAATGATCAAGGCAATTGCCCCTGGGCGCGTGAATCTGATTGGTGATCACACCGATTACACCGGCGGTCTCGTTCTCCCGATGGCGATAGACATGGCCACCACCGTTGAGGGTGTACGCGAAGGTTCATCCATAGAACTCGACTCAGCCGCGATGGATGGTCATGCGTCGATCACTCTGCCATCCCGCCATAGTGCCGACCGCCTACCAACTTGGAGCCACTACGTGGCAGCAGTGGCTGAATTACTGAATCCGTCCTCTGGTTTTTCGGGCAACATTCACACCACTATTCCCGTCGGTGGTGGGCTCTCCTCAAGCGCCGCACTCGAGATTGCGGTCGCACTCGCGCTCGGTGCCGAAATGTCTCCCCTCGAACTCGCATTGCTGTGCCAAAAGGCCGAAAATCTTGCAACTGGTGTACCCACCGGAATCATGGATCAACTCTGCATCGCTTCTTCCATCGAAGGGCATGCAACCTTGATTGACTGCACGCAGCACAGTGTCACACCGATTCCTGTACCAACCGAAGTGAAGTTCGTAGTTCGCTTTATCGCACACAGAACACTTGTTGGTTCGGAATACACAGATCGTGTCAATGAGTGCCGTCATGCGGAAGCTGAGATTGGCTCATTGGCACACGCGTCAATCGCAGACGCCGAGTCAATCGCTGACTCCATTGTTCGTGCCCGTGCCCGCCATGTAGTTACTGAGAATGCACGCGTGAGGGAGTTTGGTGCTGCGATGAGCAATGGCGACTGGGTTGCTGCTGGTCAGGCCATGATCGCCAGCCACCAAAGCCTCGCTTCCGATTTTGCGGTCTCCAATGCAACCATGGATGAAGCAGTCAACAGAGCTTTAGAGATACCGGGTGTATTTGGCGCCCGCATGACCGGTGGCGGTTTCGGTGGATGCATAGTTGCGATGTGTGAGCCAAGCACGGAAATTGATGGCTGGGTTGTGCGCCCATCAGCTGGAGCGCGAGTCGTCAGTTCTTGATCCAGCCGACTGTGTAGCCAAATTCATAACGTCCAGGAGCAATCCGATACTGCGCGAGGGTATCTGGCCCACAACTCGCAGTGCCGAGACCACGGTGCGCGACGTCTAGATGCACAGTCAATTGATTGTTCTTGACCAGCACGCCTACTTCTTCGGCGGCAAAAAGATCTTCGGGCGTGTACTGAAGTGCAGACATTTGCAATGGGTTGCCGGTTGATGTGATCCGAATCGCATGACCGTCATGTTCACCACTTGCTGAACTGAACTCCATCCATCGACACGCCATTCGTAGACCAAATTCCTGTGGCACCAAGTACGGAAGTTCATCGGGTGAAGATTCCCAAATACCCGTGAGCGCCGATGATCTGCGGTCGGGATAGCACTCGTGTGGGCCTTCACCGAACCACCGAATCGTGTCAAATGACTCGGGCAGCGTGAAGCGAACACCTATGCGTGGTAGGTCCGCCAATTCTTTAGGAACGACAACGCTGTGTTGATGCAATACAGCACCGTCAGCGAGACGCTTTTGTTTGTGGCGGTGGCGCACCAGTGATTCGGGATCTTTCGAGTCAATGCCTTGTTCTTTCCAGCGTCGCAGTGACTGGCCAAACATGGGCCATAGGTGAGGCGCCAGTTTCATGCCGTCATTGTCGGTTGCGGGACGCCAAAGTGTCAACGAGGGCGTGATATTGAGCTGGGCCGTGGTTGAAGGTGTCGGCGCATGATGTGGCTGACTCTGTGAGGTACGGCGCGGTGTGAGTGCAATTTCATCCCACGAAACCATGTGTCCTTCATCGCACCAGTCGGTTGCCTCAGCGGTGAACCACTCTGCACGAAGATGTACCTCTCCTTTCGTGGGAATTTCACATGGCAACGCATAAGACTTTTTTGTTTCGGGTGCAACTCGGTTGCTGAGACGGCCGACACGAATCGGCGCACCGTCAACCAGCAGTGTCCATTTTCCTTCCAGGTCTTCGATACCAGTGAAGTGACGGCGGTTGTGAATCACCAAGCGACGCTCCGCGCCACGCCCCTGCACACTCACTGCGACTGGTCTATGAACATGTGCAACCTCACGCATCGCAGGATGCGGTGTGAGGTCAGCGTGCATTAACCCGTCAGCAACAAAATTCGCATCATTTGGTGTGTCACCAAATTGCCCACCATAAGCAAGCCGGACCTGGCCACTGCCATGCTCTTGGCGCAGCGCGTGGTCTTTCCACTCCCAGATGAAGCCACCCTGCAATCCAGGCACTGTTTCAAATGCAGTGACGTAATCGGCAAGTGATCCATTCGAGTTGCCCATTGCATGGCTGAACTCACACATAATCAGTGGCCGCGCTCCCCGACCATCGCGCCCATAAGCAACGATTGCATCAATTGGTGAGTACATCGGGCAAACAACGTCGGAGGCGTTCACACCGCCATCAATCCAGTTGGTGTGAAACACCGCCGGCTCATAATGCAACGGGCGTGATGGGTCTTCAGCACGAATCCAGGCCGCACACGTGTCGTGAATCGGACCATAACCAGCTTCGTTACCAAGAGACCACATGATCACACTCGGGTGATTCCGATCGCGGATAACCATGCGTGATACTCGCGCAAGCCACGATGCGTGAAAGCGTTGGTCGCGCCAAAGGCTCGTGTTGTATGCATGTGCTTCGGCATTTGCTTCGTCAACTACGTAAAGTCCCAGCTCATCGCAAAGGTCCAAAAGCCTTGGATCGTTCGGATAATGCGCGCATCGCACAGCATTGATGTTGTGCCGCTTCATCATCACCAAGTCGGCGCGCATCTCATCGAGTGTGACCGCTTTGCCGTTCACAGGTGAATGGTCATGACGATTGACACCACGGATGATTACGCGTTTGCCATTAATCAGCAGTGAACGATCGTGAATCTCAACTGATCGAAATCCTGTACGTACACAGACTGTTTCCAGATCATGGCCAGCGGCATCAACCAGAGTCACAATCACTCGGTAAAGATTTGGCGTTTCGGCCGACCAAAGGTTGATGCGTCCTGGAGAACATGAATCAGTGACCAAGATTCCCTCAAAAACGTATGCCGATGTATCGCTGGCTACCGCACAAACTCTGGCGTCACCAATTTGCTGCCCACTTGCATCTTCAAGATGCCAGCGCACTTGAAAACCTTTTGGTGGCTGCCCTTTTGAGTCTTTGGCAATGCGTACCTGCACGTTCAGATGACCACTTGCTGTGCCCCCGCGAACAGTGTCGACATCAATTCCGGCATCAACACGAATGTCTTCAATGCCGATCGGTGAGCGTGCTTCGACAAAAACCTCTCGGTGCAGACCCGCCATCCACCATTGGTCCTGGTCTTCCAAGTAGCTCTGCGCTGAATAGCGGCACACGACGACGGCGATTTGGTTGTTACCCACCTTCACAAAATCTGTGATGTTGTATTCACTTGCCAGACGGCTATCGGTTCCCCAGCCAACAAATTCTCCATTAATCCACAATCCGTGGACACTCTCTGCTCCGCCAACATGAAAAATGATCGATCGGTCTTTCCATGACTTCGGCATCACAAAG
>JBIIRE010000152.1:0-3574 GCA_044341655.1 Ilumatobacteraceae bacterium
CTGTTAGGTGTCGATTTTGATGCTCGCGGCAATGTCGAGCGCGATGACAACTACATGTCAAATGTGCCTGGAGTATTTGTTGCCGGCGACATGGGTCGTGGGCAGAGTTTGATCGTGTGGGCCATTGCCGAGGGTCGTGCCTGCGCCGCTGGTGTTGACTCTTGGTTGATGGGTGTTACCGACTTGCCAGCGCCAATTCCGCCAACTGCGCGTCCGCTGGTCTAGTTATTGCCCGATTGGCAATCCGCCATCAACACGAACAATCGCTCCGCTTACAAAAGATGACTGCGGACTCGCAAGAAACAACGCAGCAGGGATGATCTCAACGGGATTGCCCGGACGGCCAATCGCTGAAGGAGTGGTGTTGCGCTGATCTTCGGGCCATGCATCTGAGATATCGGTGAGAAAGGGGCCGGGGGAAAGCGTGTTCACCCTGACCTTCGGGCCGTATTCAGCAGCCAGTGAACGGGTCATTGCATTGAGGGCTGCTTTTGCACTGCCGTAAGGAACGATCATTGGCGTGGGCATCAGCGATCCAGACGAAGTGACGTTGATGATGATGCCACCATCGGTATCGGCCATGCGTTTGGCAACTCTGGATGCGAGACGAAATGGACCTTTGAAGTTGAGTCCGATTACCGAATCAAAGAGTTGCTCATTCACCTCGTGGCTCGGCATGGCCGGACTCATGCCGGCATTGTTGACAAGAATGTCAATGCGTCCCCATTCGGCATAAACCTTTTCGATCATCGAATCAATGGAGTCCCACTTGGCTGCATGTAGCGAAATTGCCATTGCGCGGCGACCGAGAGCACGAACCTCGTCAGCTACTTTCTCGCAGTTTTCAAGTTTGCGGCTCGCGATGATGCAGTCGGCGCCCCGTTCGGCAAATGCCTTTACCATCTGGTATCCAAGACCACGGCTGCCACCAGTGACAAGTGCGATTTTGCCCGTGAGATCGAAGTATGGATCGAGCATTGTTCCCCCAAGTTGTGTATCGGAATTCAGTTGTCCTGAAGCCCTTGCATCGAGACTATTCAGTAGAATTGCTGAGATGAAACGCGCCGAGAAAGTCTTAACTGCCGTAGCGGTGATGATCCTTCTCGGAGCTTGTGGTTCGACCACCACCACGGTGCGCACCACGGTTGTTCCAATTGGTCCGACCGCATTTGCAACCATCCCGCCAGTGCAACCGACCAATCCCGCTGATGTAACAACCCTGCCGCCAGACGCTTACGGCGAGGAACAGACCTACACAGTGAAGTCTGGGGATGCACCGATCAAGGTGGCAGAAGCGTACGGGGTTTCGCTCGTCGACTTGATTGCTTACAACGGCTGGATTAGCGCCAGTGAATTTCCGCTTCCCGGCACCGAGATCAAGATTCCACCAAATGCCACCAAAGGTGGAAATTCAACTCAAACAACCACTGCAACCGGCGACACTCTGCCAGCAAACAGTGGGTGTGGCAGTCGACCCGCGGGTTTGTATGTGGTTTCAAGTGGCGACAGCCTAAGTCTGATTGCCACCAAATTCTGCGTGAAAATGTCGTCGCTGTTGGCCGCTAACGGATGGGCGGACACAAGCCAAGTGATCTATCCAGGGATGACCATCGCTATTCCGCCGGCGAACTCCTGAGTGCAATGATTCACCGATCACCAATTCGCATTGGTGCTGCAACGCTTGCACTTGTCTTGGCCGCATGTGGGTCATCAGGCGCCAACGACACTGAAGCAGTTTCCACCACAGTTGCGTCAACGACCACAGTTGCAACCACCACAACAACTGAACCCAAGCCGACAGGGTTTTCAGTGGCGTTTACTGGTGATGTGCTGATCCACTCTTATGTTTGGGAGGAAGCGCGAGATTACGCATCCGGCAATGGGTATGACTTTGCTCCGATGTTCGCTGAGATTAAGCCGATTCTTCAGACCGTTGATCTTGCGATCTGCCACCTCGAGGTTCCAATTGCCCCCGCAGGGGAGGAGCCTCAGACGTTTCCGTTTTACGCAGCGCCCGTAGAACTGGTTACAGGCCTGAAGTGGGCTGGATACGAGCGATGCTCCACGGCCAGCAACCACACAATCGACCAAGGCATCGCTGGAGTCGAGGCAACCATCGCAGCATTCAAGGCGAACAAGCTCGGCCAAAGTGGAATGGCAAACGTTCCTGCTGATATTGAACCCAAAGTTTTCAAGGTCAACGGATTCAAGGTCACTCACCTGTCCTACACGTGGGGCTACAACGGCATCGACATGCCCAATGGTGAAGATTGGCGATCTGCATTGATCAATGCTGATCGCATTATTGACGATGCGAAAAAAGCGCGTGCGATGGGTGCGCAGTTTGTCGTTGTCAGCATGCATTGGGGTTCGGAACCACTGCATGAAATAACTCGTTATCAACGTGAGAATGCCGAGGCAATCACCGCCTCGGGTGCTGTTGACCTAATCGTTGGACACCACTCGCACGTACTGCAGCCGATAGAACAAGTCAATGGTGTGTGGACCGTTTTCGGCCTCGGCAACATTCTCAGCAGTCACCCAACTCGCGAGTTCTTTCCACCGGAGTCACAAGACGGTGCAGTCGTTACCGTGAATGTTGATTTTGGAATGAACGGTAAGCCAATCGTTGGACGCCCTGTGGTTTACCCGACATGGGTTGACAAAAACGACGGCTATGTGATTCGCGACGTTGGTTCAGGCCTATTCAACCCGAACACCTCATCGGGCCTTCGGCAAGCTCTACAAGTTTCGCTTGATCGCTCACGCAAGTACGTGGGTGATTTCATACCGTGACCTTTTGCGATTAGTTGGTCCGTGATCTAAGCGTTGACAACAACTGTCGAACTACAGGTGTCAACCAATCCATGAACGTATTGGATACATGATGTGAATCTCGGTAGACGAGAATGTCGCCAACCACAACTGGGCAGGCTGTTGCGGTACACAACCACTTGCGCGGCTCAATAAGGCCCACCTTCGCCTGGCGGGTGATGCTCCGTGTCACCGAGTCGAGTTCGCCGTAGTCGGGGTCGTTTGGATCTGGTGCACAGACTCCGATGTTGAGTCGGTTAGCGGATACGCAAGAGGGGACCGAATCGGGAGGATCTGGAGTATCAGCGATAACTACAGGCTGGATACCGTCTGCTTTGATGCCGCTCAAAAGCGCTGGCAGTTTTTCTTGCCACTGAGCAGCAGTGATTGGTGCTTGGGTAGATGATTCAAGGATTCCGTAGTACTGACTCATGAATACGATGGCCACATCTTGCTCGCGGAGATATTCGCGGACTGATTCGCGCCAAGGTTGGCAGTGACGAAATATCGAATCGTCGGTTCGGTTATAGGTTTCGACGTCAAGAAATGGGCAGCCACCCTGGGTCAGAGACAGCAGGCGCCATTTGCGTTGCTTGGCGATTGAGTCCAGTGCAACAAACCACTGGGCGGCGTGAGAGTCGCCCCATAAAGCAACTGTCACTGAGCCATTCGGGTCGCCAAACACACAATCACGCCGGACTTCAGAGTCGTAGTACACATGGCAACCATTTTCATAGATGGCACTCGTGTCAGTGGTGGC
>JBIIRE010000153.1:0-3565 GCA_044341655.1 Ilumatobacteraceae bacterium
TTGAATACGTGCCCGACGGCGGTGCTTGAGATGCGCGTGGTTGTAAAGATCGGAACGTCTTCGCTCACCGACGACGCAGGCCGGATTAACCATTCGATGATCGCCTCGCTTGTTGAGCAGGTGACACAGTTGCGAAGCGCTGGACATGAAGTCTTAGTTGTTACCTCTGGTGCGGTGGCGGCAGGTGTCGCGGCGATGGGTATGGATACGCGCCCGAATGATCTTCCCACCCTGCAGGCAGTGGCTGCGGTCGGTCAAAGCCGTCTGATGGAGTCCTACAACGACCTATTTCGTGCGCAGTCAGTTGTTGCGGCTCAGGTTCTGGTTGTTGCGCACGACTTTGTAGACCGCCGCCAATATTTGCACTGCAGACAGACCCTCACGCGCTTGCTCGAACTTGGGTGTGTGCCTGTGATCAATGAAAATGATGCGATCGCGAGCGACGAGATTCGTTATGGCGACAACGACAAAATTGCCGCTCTTGTGTCGCACAATATCGGTGCGGATCTACTCGTGTTGTTGACTGACATCGATGGTTTATATACGGCAGATCCACGTAGTGACTCCACTGCGCAACTTGTGAGCCGCGTGGCGGCAAATGATCCACGCCTCGCTGTATCAGCTGGTGCTGCTGGAACTGCACGCGGCAGCGGGGGAATGGCCTCCAAGCTCGCGGCAGCGCGAATTGCATCATGGTCTGGAGTGCGCACTGTTATCGCTCGAGCCACTCGCGAATCTGTTCTGTCTTCAGCCGTATCCGATTCGGTTGTTGGCACCACATTTGAAGCCCATGATCGCGCTTTGACAGCCCGCAAACTTTGGATTGCATTCGCCGCGGATTCTCAGGGCGCCATCACGGTCGACGATGGTGCGGCGAACGCTGTGCGCACCCGGGGCACGTCGTTGTTGCATGCCGGCGTCAGTGCTGTTAGTGGTTCTTTCTTGGCTGGCGATGTGGTTGACATCCTCGAAGGCGGCGGTTCATTGATCGCACGCGGTGTTGCGGGAGTTGATGCTGACGTGGCCGCAAGATCCGCCGGCCAGCGCTCAGACGCTCTGGGTGATGAGGTGCCGAGCGAGATCGTGCATCGCGACGATCTTGTGGTGATGCCTTCGCAGTGAGTTAATTCGATGGCAGGCGCGCAGTAAGCGCTCGCATCACCTGCGTGTACATCTGTTTGGGTTCTGGAACCCGTAGTAATACAAGCAGGACAATGTAGGTAAGGCTGCCGAGGAATGCAGCTGCCACCACGCGACCAAGTGCGGCGAAGCCGCCGTTGGCGTCGCTCATAAGCGACACAAGCCACATGATTACGCCGGAGCCCGCGCCAGCGAGCAGCATCGGCACGAACCCGACTAGCACTCGCACCGCGGAAAACTCGCGGATTTTTGCTTGCAGCCACAACAGAGCAATTACCGAGCCAATGATGTAGGCAATCGCGAAAGCCAGACCAAGACCAAGAACGCCGTAACTATCGACGAGGAAAAATGCCAGCACGATGTTGAGGATGTTTTCAATCAGGTTGATAAAGAACGGTGTGCGTGTGTCCTCATTGGCATAGAAGCCACGAAGTGTGAACAGATAAAGCGAGAATGACACGAGACCGATTGCAAATCCGGTCAATGCGCGTGATGTGTTGTAAACCGCATCGGCTGTGAAGTTCCCGTGTTCAAGCAAGAAACCGATTGTTGGGCGCCCAAGCACGAGAAGGATGAGCGAGGCAGGGATTGTGAGCATGGTGGTGAGGCGCAGGCCCAGGTTCATGCGCTGAATGAAACCAGGCGTGTCGCCACGAGCGAGTCGACGAGCCAACTCGGGCACGAATGTGGTGGCGAGAGAAACTGCCAACAGGCCGTGAGGCATGAGGAAAAATGTGTAGGCCTTTGAGTACGCATCTTGGTCGCCACTTCCGGGGTGTGCGAGGTTTTTTACCACCACGATGGCGGCCTGGTTGGCAAGCACGTAGCCGAATGTCCAAAAAGACAGTCTCGTTAGGTTGCGCACCGCTGGATGTTTGAGATCAAAACGAAATCGGAGCCTGATGCCGGCGCGCCGCGCAGCAAACACGAGAATCACAGCCATGATGCCAACGCCACCGGTGGCCCCGATACCGAGTAGCCACCGCAGGTCGGGTTCGGAGAGAACATCTCCAAGAATCGGCGTATCTTTGCCGTGAATTGGATTGATGAGTAGCAGCGTGATGATTGTGAAGATGTTTGAGCCAACTGGTGCCCATGCCGCGGCGAAGAATTTGCCTTTGGCATTTAAGAGTGCGCTTGCCAACGCCGTGAGGCCGTAGAAGAAAATCTGGACGAGGAAGATGCGTGCAAGTGCGGTGCCAACGGAGCGATATTCAGTGGCATCAACTGCGCTCGATGGTTGGAGAGAGAAAACGCGAAATACAAGTGGCGCCGCAATCACCGAGACAACAGTTATGAGGGCAAGAAAGACGACCGAAACGCTAAAGACCGCCTCTGTGCCTTCCTGATCCTCGGATTCGATCTGGCGTGTAAACAGCGGTACAAGACTCGCTGCAAGTACGCCGCCCATGAGGAGCTCATATACGGAGTTGGGGGAGTTGTTCGCGCCGTCATAGGCGTCGGCCAGTGCGGTTTGTCCAACCACCACACCGAACACCACAACCCGTGCCAAACCAGTGATTCGCGACATTGCGGTGCCGAATGCGACAACAATGTTCGATCTGAGTAGCCCTGGTGCGTTTTCCATCCCCGCGCAAGCGTAGAGGTTCTAGGTGAGAGGGGGTGTCCCGATAGGGTGAAATCCCATGACATTCAGATTTGAGAGCGTTGACCAGGTCCGTCAGGGTTTGCGCGAAGTTGATTACTTGGCAGACGACGGAATTGCCAGCGTTGCATTCTTGGCAGAACGGCTCGGAAAGCCCGTGTTGGTTGAAGGCCCTGCGGGCACGGGCAAGACCCAGCTGGCAAAGAGTGTGGCCGAACTCACCGGTGCTCGCCTGATTCGCCTCCAATGCTACGAAGGTTTGGACGAGAGCAAAGCGCTCTACGAATGGAACTACAAAAAGCAGTTGCTACGCATTCAGGCTGACAAGAACAGTGACTCCTGGAACGAGGTTCACGACGACATCTTCTCTGAAGAGTTTTTATTGACCCGCCCATTGCTAGAGGCAATTCGTAGCGATGACCCCGTGGTGCTACTCATCGACGAAGTTGACCGTGTGGAAGTTGAGACCGAGGCATTGCTGCTTGAGATTCTCTCTGAGTATCAAGTTTCGATTCCGGAATTGGGCACAATTACCGCCAAGCAGATTCCGTTGGTCTTCCTCACCTCGAACAACACTCGTGAACTCTCAGAAGCGTTGAAGCGTCGCTGTCTGTTCTTGCATGTTGACTACCCAGACATGGATCGTGAGAAGCAAATTGTTCTCACCAAGGTGAAGGGCATCTCTGAGCATCTCGCGGATCAAGTTGCACGAATCGTGCGCAGCATTCGTCAGCTCGACCTCAAGAAGGCACCTTCAGTAAGTGAGACCCTTGATTGGGCACGCACTCTTGTTCTTCTTGGCATCGACAATGTCGACAT
>JBIIRE010000154.1:0-3555 GCA_044341655.1 Ilumatobacteraceae bacterium
CGCGCTCAGCTCATTGCTTATGTTCCTCAAGTGCCACTCCTGCCAGATTCGATGACAGTGCACGAGTATGTACTTCTTGGGCGTAATCCCTACGTACTCGGTTTCAGTAATGAAAGCCGCGAAGACTTCATGATGGTTGAAGAAGTTCTGCGTCGACTCGACTTGGTCGGATACTCGAGGCGTGAGCTTTCATCTCTTAGTGGTGGTGAGAGACAACGCGTGGTTATTGCCCGAGCGCTCGCCCAGGAAGCCCCACTGTTGCTACTTGATGAGCCAACATCGGCACTCGATATTGGTCATCAACAACAAGCACTTGAATTGGTGGATCGCATGCGACGTGAGCACGGGCTCACTGTTGTCTCTGCGATGCACGACCTCACACTCGCGGGTCTCTATTCGGATCGCCTCAGCCTCATGCATCAAGGTGTGGTCGTAGCCAGCGGCCCAGCAGAGAGTGTTTTAAAGGCCGATACCTTGGCTGAGTTCTACGGTGTCTCTGCGACTGTGCACACAGATGGAGATGGGACGGTTGTGGTCATACCTAAGCGATCGGACACTGCTAGGGGCAGTTGAATAGTCTCAAGTTGTGCGTATGAGACCGTTGATCCCACGATTAGTGGTATTCGCAACACTGATCTGCGGCTCATTCCTGGCGCTCGGTGCGCGTCAGTCACTCGCTCATGCAGTTATCGAATCAACCGAGCCAGCAGCCAATTCCGTTCTTTCAAAAGCACCAAATTCGATTTCACTGAATTTTGACGAGCCAGTGGACACGGCTCTCGGCTGGATGCGAGTTTTTGATTCTGATGGTGAGCGAGTGGTTACAGCGAACCTTGGGCGCGGTGAAGGGGATGACTGGGTCCGCGTGGCAATGCCAGAACTGGAAAATGGTGGGTACCTCGTTGTGTGGCGCGTGATGTCCGCCGATGGCCATGCAGTTGAAGGCGCTTTTGGTTTCCAGATTGGTGAGAGCAGTTTGCCTGTGGGTAACGAGGTTGTATCCAGCGTGGTGGGCTCCCAAGGCGACAACCCACTGCCCGGTCGTGTTGCTGGAGTTGGGCGGTACATCTCGTATGGCGCATTGGCATTGTTGTTTGGGTTGTTTGTTCTAAACATCGCTAGTCGCCGCCTCCGCGTGTCGATACTCGGTGCAATCGGCGCAGTCAGTGTTCTGGTTGTGCTGTTCATGACAGGACCAAACACGCTTGGCGGAAGTTTTGCTGATGCATTTGATGTCTCACTTCTTGCAGACACGATGAGCACACGATCAGGGACCATGATGGCGGCAAGAATTCTTTTCTTTGTTGCAATTGCAATCGTTGGATCGCGGATGCCGCGTCGCATGCTCGGTCTGATTCTTGTGCTGCTGGCGGGCACATTTGCCGCAGGTGGGCACTCAGGTTCGGAATCACCAGTGGCGATAGCGATCCTCATAACAACCGTTCACGTCACTGCTGTTTCAATTTGGGTCGGTGGAATTCTTGCCGTTTTGGCTAACGGGATAACAAGCAATGTGGACAGTGGAGTACAACGATTCTCGGAAATCATGAACTTTGTCCTACCTGCGGTTGTGTTGTCAGGTGTGTTAACTGCAGCACGCAATCTTGGTGGGTTGTCAGAACTTTTTGATTCGGCCTATGGCAAGATCACGTTTTCTAAGTTCCTACTGGTTGGCGCGATGGGCGTTATTGCAATGATTGTGCGGCGTAAACTGCAAAGTGCCACACAACCGAAGAAGGTATTGGTTACTGAAGCGGTGTTTGGTTTAGTGGCGTTTGTGCTGGCAGCGGTTCTTGCGGTGACACCACCTATCAACGCATCGGGCTCTGTATTCCAACGCACTGCAGTTGAAGCAGGTTTGGTTGCCAACATCACTGTGGATCCTGTTGGCACGGGGTCAAATGAGATCCATATTTTGTTCAGTCCTCCAGGTGGTGCGTTGAGCAGGGTTGGTGATGTGAAGATTCGATATTCACTACCCGAACGTTCAGTGCCCAATTTGGATGCCACGGTGAGTGAGGCTTCTCCCAATCATTGGATTGGCGTGCTTAATTTTCCGTACACCGGAACCTGGAAAGTGGAAGTGTTGGCCAAGCCGACTCCAAGCGACACGGTCCGTTTCGTTTTTGAAGTTGCTATAGGCGGATGATTTCTGAAGCCACACGCTCGGCCTCATTCAAGTTGTGTGTGACCCAGACAACTGATGCCTGACTTTTTTTAAGAGCTGCTGTCAGATCAGTAATCACTGATTCATAGATTTCGGAGTCAAGACCAGTTAACGGCTCATCCAGGAGAACCACGTTTGGCTCAGGCGCCAATGTCCGCGCGACTGCCACACGTTTTGCCTCGCCCCCTGAGAGGGTGTCTACTTTGCGGTCTCTCAAGTTTTCGATTCGCATCATGGTGAGTAGATCTGCCACGCGTCGTGCGCGATCGCGTCTTGGAAGTCTCTTTTGACGAAGACCGTACGCGATATTGCCGCTTACCGTTAGATGGGGCAGTAGAGCATTGTCTTGGAACACGAGCCCAACTCCCCGACGATGTGGCGCAACGCGGCCCACATCTTTCGCATTGATGAAGATGTCGCCAGTATTTGGATCTACGAGTCCGGCAATGACACGTAACAAAGTTGACTTGCCGACACCACTCGGGCCAAGCAAAGCCACGGTTTGGGCATCACTGACCATAAAGGACACATTGTGCAATACCTCTACGTCTCCGAATGAGACACTCACCCCACGAACCTCAAGCATCGGATCTCCCCGTGGAAAAAATTGCCGTTGAAATAATCAATAAAAGAAGGGTTGCCAATGCATAACCGTGTAGTTGATTCAAATCTCCCGGTTTCCCCAGCAAACGCGAAATCTCAATGGGAATAGTGCGCGAACTGTCACGAGCCAGAACTGAGGTGGCACCAAACTCGCCCAACGAAACACATCCAGACACAACGCCGGCATAGAGCGCTGATCTGCGAACAGCACCCAAGTCCACCGTCATCATCGTGCGCAAGGGTGATGCTCCAAGAGTTGCCGCAGCCGCACGGTGGTCGCTGGTAATCGTGTCGAGAGAAGCCCGAAGAATCCGAAAGGTAATAGGCGTTGCAACTATCGCGTGCATGGTCGGGACCAGCCACATCGCGCCACGAATATCCAACCAGCCAGAGTTGAAAGTGGCCACGATACCTACACCAAGAACGATCGCCGACACTGCGATTGGGATCGATGCGATTGCACTGATCAGTCGGCTTGATGCACCCGAGTGAGTTGTAGCTACCATCAAAAGCCCGGCGAGCAGTAATGACAAAGTTGAAGCGGTTGCAGCAAAGGTAAGTGAACGTAGAACAATTCCGAGATCAATTTGCTCCCATCCCGCAGTGGTCCAATTGCCTCGGCTACGCAAAGACTTGAGCACGATTAGAGCGCTTGGTACTAAGAACAGTCCACACGCAACCCACATGCCTACAACACTTAACGGGCGCAGTTGGCGAATTGCTGTTGTTGATGGCTTGAACCGGAATGCTTCGGCAGCAGGACGAAACACGAGGGTCACGATCGC
>JBIIRE010000155.1:0-3537 GCA_044341655.1 Ilumatobacteraceae bacterium
TGCTTTCGGTGCCTGCATGACCGCTTTGCGCGAAGCGGGCCTTGAAGAGTCAGTGCACGATTCTGTGAACTCAGAAAAACCATTCCTTGGAATTTGTGTTGGTATGCAGATGCTGTTTGATGCAAGCGATGAAGATGAGTCAGCAGTTGGTCTTGGTGTGATACCCGGTCGGGTGGAGTGGATTCCCGTTGGCGTGAAGAGACCCCAGATGCAGTGGAACATCCTTGACATTCGGCGACCCGACCCAATGTTTGAGACTTTGCCAAGTCAGACCTGGGTTTATTTCGTTCATTCACTACATGGTGTGCCCGCAGACAGTGACCAAGTGGCGGCTACCTGCGAATACGGCTCTACTATCAACGCCGCATTTCGTAAAGGGAATGTTTTTGCAACGCAATTTCATCCCGAGAAGAGTGGCGAGGTTGGGCTTCGGCTCTTGAGAAATTTTGCTCGAATCGCAGCAGGAATAGTTTCGTGAAGCCCTTGTTGTATCCAGCAATTGACCTCAGGGACGGCAAGGTTGTCCGACTCACCCAGGGTGACTACGCGCAGGAGAAGATCTATGGCGATGATCCTGTAGTTGTGGCGAGTGGTTTTGCCGCCGCGGGTGCCAAATGGATACACGTGGTCGATCTTGATGCCGCCCGGGGTGGCGACCCGATAAATCGGCCGACGATCGGCAACATCGTTAAAGCAGTGGGTGAATCAGTGCGTGTTCAAACTGGTGGCGGGGTGCGCACCCAAGATGACGCGCGAGAACTTAGAGATCACGGTGTGGCGCGCGTGGTGATGGGCTCGGCAGCAGTCAAAAATCCTCAGCTGGTGGGGAAGGTCGCAGATGTTGTCGACGTGGCGGTTGGGCTTGATCATCGTGGGGGAATGATTGCCGTTGAGGGCTGGACCAAATCAAGTGATCTCACACTGGTTGCGGCGCTGGCGATGTATCCGGAAGCGAAAGCCTTCGTGATCACCGACATCGCCCGCGACGGAATGCTTTCAGGTCCAGACTTAGACGGGCTCGCAGCGGCTGTTACACAGACATCCATTCCGGTAATTGCCAGTGGTGGTGTTTCCTCACTCCAAGACATCGTCGATCTTGCGCAGATCACTGGACTCGGTGGAGTCATCACGGGTCGGGCGATATATGAAGGCCGATTCAGTGTGGCCGAAGCCTTGAGGGCACTCGCATGATCACCGCACGAGTGATTCCTTGTTTGGACGTAACCGACGGTCGCGTGGTCAAAGGTGTCAATTTCGTTTCATTGCGTGATGCAGGCGATCCTGTTGAACTCGCTGCAACTTACGACTCCGCTGGCGCTGATGAGCTCGTTTTCTTGGACATCACCGCATCATCGGACAATCGAAACACGATGGTGGATGTTGTGCGCCGAACCGCCGAAGAAGTGTTCATCCCATTCACAGTGGGTGGCGGTATTCGTTCGGTGGAAAACGCACGAACAATGTTGCGAGCAGGTGCGGACAAAGTGAGTGTGAACACCTCAGCAGTTGAGCGACCCACGCTAATCAGCGATATTGCGTATGAGTTCGGCAATCAATGTGTGGTTGTGGCAATAGATGCCAAGCGCCGAGTGAATGGTGGATGGGAAGTATTTCTACACGGAGGCCGAACTCCAACTGGGATTGATGCATTGTCGTGGGCGGAAGATGCCGTGGCCCACGGTGCAGGCGAAATACTTCTCACATCCATGGATCGTGATGGCACTAAAGATGGATTTGATATTGAACTTACGCGCGCTATCAGCGACGCCGTGTCGGTGCCGGTTATTGCAAGTGGTGGCGTAGGCAACCTTGATCACCTTGTTGAGGGTGTGCTCGACGGGCACGCATCAGCGGTGTTGGCAGCATCAATATTTCACTTTGGTGAATATTCAATTGCGCAGGCGAAATTAGCAATGGAAGCAGCGGGTATTCCGGTGCGCCCAGTTTTCTAGAGCCTGTAATTCCCGTTACCGTTAAGGCGTGCCAAAAAAGACCGAGACACCGGAAGACAAAATTCCGATCAAAATGCTGAATGATCGACTTCTGGTCAAGACTCCTCAGAGCGAAGGTGAGCGTCGCTCGTCGGGTGGCATTCTCATCCCAGCAACAGCTCAGATATCAAAGCGGCTTGTTTGGGCTGAGGTTGTTGCCTTGGGGCAAAACGTGAGAGCTGCAGAAATCGGGGACCGCGTGTTGTTCAGTCCTGAGGACCGATACGAGGTCGAGGTGCAGGGGCAGGACTTCATCATGCTGCGTGAGCGCGACATCCATGCGGTTGCCGCTGAACGAATTGAAACGGGTACGGGTCTTTACCTTTAGTCGGCGTACGCTTGAACGCATGCCGGCTTCCGAAAATGCTGACAATCGAGGGCGCGTAATTATCGCAACGCCTGAACAGTTGGGCACCGTCAAGTACAACTCAGATGGTCTGGTGCCAGTAGTCACTCAGGATGTGACGACCAAGCAGGTGTTGATGATGGCCTGGATGAACGCAGAATCGTTGCAGATGACCCTCGCGGAAGGGCGCATGGTTTATTGGAGTCGCAGCCGCCAGGAATTGTGGCGCAAAGGTGACACCAGCGGAGATCGTCAGTTTGTTCGCGAAGGCTTTTACGACTGCGATGGTGACACCTTGCTGTTTCTCGTTGATCAAGAAGGCAAGGGTGCTTGTCACACCGGTGAAGTCTCTTGCTTCTATCGATCATTCGGAAGTGAGTAGTAATGGCACAGTTTGAAGTCCGCCCTTCGCTCCAAGAATTTAAAGAGATGGCGAAAACCCACACTGTGATTCCGGTGTGGGTGGAGTTGCTCGCCGATCTTGAAACTCCGGTTGCTGCTTATCTCAAGCTTGTCGGAGATGAACGCGGTTTCTTGCTCGAATCCGTTGAACACGGTGAGCGTTGGAGTCGTTATTCATTCGTTGGTTGGAACTCTCGTGCAACGCTTGTTTCTCGCGATGGAAAAATTGTCGTTGAGGGCCAACTTCCGACGGAGGTTCCCACCAATCAAGGAATGCTCGCTGCAGTCGAGGAGCTAGCGCGTCTCTACACATCGCCGTATCTTCCCGAGTTACCGCCACTACAAGGCGGTGTGATGGGGTATCTCGGATACGACATCGTGCGTGAAATAGAGCATCTTCCGAATGTTCCAAATGATGATCGTGGACTGCCGGATTCGGTAATGGCTGTTATTGGATCGCTGGCCGCCTTTGATCACTGGCGTCAGCGTGTCTACATGATTGAAAGTGTGCCCCTGCTCGGTGTGGACGATCTTGATGCCGCTTATGAACGAGCAACTGAGACCGCGATGGCTAATGCCGTTCGCTTGTCGCAGCCACTCGAGTACACGCCAGTCGAACCGCCACGCGCTGACGACGTGTTGCCAGAGGCACGCTCTTCAATGCCGGGGGGGAGTTTCCAGCAAGCGGTGGAAGTTGCCAAGGAATACATCCGAGCCGGTGACATCTTCCAGGTTGTTTTGTCACAGCGCTTTGATGTGGCAATTGATGCGGACTCATTTGATGTCTACCGTGTGCTG